>CALHGI010000366.1 GCA_938029995.1 uncultured cyanobacterium
ATCCACTAATACATTGCTGCTCCTACTGGATTTTCTCAGCGCCCGCTGGCCCACTAAGTGTCGGCACATCTACTAAATTTCCTAGCGCCCGCTTACCCAGTAATTTCCTGAATTAAATTCTGATACAGTACTAGCTCTCCAAGACTTTCCAGTTATGACCTAACATTATTAAGTTAGTCAGTATGCTGTTGCTGACCTAAGACTTAGCCTTTGTCAAAATCCTTAGCAATTGCCAAGGATTTACACCCAACCCATATCGGGAAACAGCAACACCAATCGTAAGCCGCGCCCAAGGAACCCCTAAGGCAATGACCGCCACTGTCCCCACTCTATCGAGCCAGTACGATCCTTCCCAAACCGAATCTAAGTGGCAAGCCGCTTGGGAAGATAATGCTGTGTTTAAGGCCGATCCAGACCATAAAGGGGACCCGTTTTGTGTGGTGATTCCACCGCCCAACGTCACCGGCAGCCTCCACATGGGCCATGCCTTTGAGAATGCACTGATCGACACCCTCGTGCGCTACCAGCGGATGAATGGCCGCAATACCCTGTGGCTGCCAGGAACCGATCACGCCAGTATTGCCGTCCAAACGATCCTAGAAAGAGAGCTCAAGGCCCAGGGAAAAAGTCGTGAAGATGTGGGTCGCGACAAGTTTTTAGAACGAGCTTGGGAATGGAAAGAAGAGTCCGGCGGCACCATCGTTAATCAGCTACGTAAGCTGGGGGTGTCCGTAGACTGGACTCGTGAACGATTCACCATGGACGAAGGCCTGTCCAAAGCCGTCCTCAAAGCCTTTACCCAGCTCTACCAAGAAAAGCTGATCTATCGTGGCAACTACATGGTGAACTGGTGCCCCGCCAGCCAGTCAGCCGTGTCCGACGTGGAAGTGGAAAACAAAGACATAGACGGTAGCCTATGGCACTTCCGCTATCCCCTCACCGACGGCTCTGGCCATTTAGAAGTGGCCACCACTCGCCCAGAAACCATGCTAGGGGATACGGCGGTAGCGGTAAATCCAGAGGACGAACGCTACCAGGACATGGTGGGCAAAACCCTCACCTTGCCCTTAGTGGGTCGGGAAATTCCCATCATTGCCGACAGCTATGTGGACAAAGAGTTCGGTACCGGCTGCGTAAAAGTCACCCCCGCCCACGACCCCAACGACTTTGCCATGGGGCAGCGCCACAACCTGCCCATGATTACCATCATGAATAAAGATGGGTCAATGAATGAAAACGCGGGCCGGTTTGAAAACTTAGACCGGTTTGAGGCCCGCAAACAAGTGGTCTCGGCCCTAGATGAAGTCGATGCCCTAGTACGCATCGAAGACTACCAACACAGTGTGCCCTACAGTGACCGGGGCAAGGTGCCGGTGGAGCCGCTGCTATCGACCCAGTGGTTTGTCAACATTCGTCCCATGGCAGACAAGGCATTAGAAGCGCTGGATAATCACCAGTCCCCTAAGTTTGTCCCCGAACGCTGGACCAAGGTTTACCGCGACTGGCTAGTAAATCTGCGAGACTGGTGCATTTCTCGCCAGCTATGGTGGGGCCACCAAATTCCCGCCTGGTATGCCATCAGCCAAACCAATGGCGAAATCACCGACTCCACCCCCTTCTTTGTGGCTGAGTCAGAAGCTGACGCTCGGGCCAAAGCCGTGGAACAGTTCGGCGACGGGGTGGAACTCAAGCAAGACCCAGATGTCCTAGACACCTGGTTTTCCTCAGGTCTGTGGCCCTTCTCCACCATGGGCTGGCCCGATGAAAATGCCAAAGATTTCCAAACCTACTATCCCACCACCACCCTGGTTACCGGGTTTGACATCATCTTCTTCTGGGTGGCCCGCATGACCATGATGGGCGGCCACTTCACCGATGCCATGCCCTTTGAAACCGTGTACATCCACGGCTTGGTCAGGGATGAGAAAAATCAGAAAATGTCCAAGTCCAAGGGCAACGGCATTGACCCCCTCATATTAATCGGCAAGTATGGCACCGATGCCCTGCGCTATACCCTGATTCGTGAAGTGGCCGGAGCCGGTCAGGACATTCGTCTGGACTATAACCGCAAAACCGACGAGTCCTCCTCGGTTGAAGCATCGCGCAACTTTACCAACAAACTATGGAACGCCTCTCGGTTTGTCATGATGAATCTGGGGGGAGCCACCCCAGAAAGTTTGGGTGAACCGGACAAAGCAAAATTAGAGCTAGCCGATCGTTGGATTCTCTCAAAATTCAACCAAACCATTGGCAAAACACGGACTGAACTAGATAAATACGGCATGGGTGAAGCCGCTAAAACGCTGTATGAGTTTATCTGGGGAGACTTTTGCGACTGGTATATTGAGCTAGTCAAACCCCGTCTTTACGGTAAGGACGAAGACTCCAAACTAGTGGCAAAACAAACCCTAGCTTTTGTACTGGACGGCATTCTTAGGCTGCTGCACCCCTTTACCCCCCACATCACAGAAGAAGTGTGGCACACCCTCACCCAGGCCAGTGAGGACCGCTACTTAGCAGTGCAACCCTATCCTACGGTGAGGCCCGAACTAGTGGATGGGGAGCTAGATAAAGACTTTGACCTATTGATTGGCACCATTCGCACCATTCGTAATCTGCGGGCAGCTGCAGGCGTAAAGCCCTCGGCCAAGATTGAGGCCATTTTGAATACTGATGACGCCAACGAGGTTCGCATCCTTAAGGCCACCCAGGTTTATCTAAAGGCTACGGCTAAGGTGGAAACCCTAACCATTGCTAGAACTACGTTAGTTTCCGCCCCAGAAAACGCCCCAGAAAACACTCAAGACAGCACCGCAGAAACATTAACCATTGCCGAAACAATGGATGCAACAGCGTTGCAAGACTCATCCAAATCAAAAGAAAATCCGCAGGACGAGTCTGACGATCAGCTGCCTGAGATTGACTGGGCCGATGGTGTAGACGCTCTGCAAACCCTACTGAAACATCCCCTGGGCTATGTGGGGCAAGCCTATAACGCCGCCAAAAAACCCGCTTCTGTTGTCCTCCTGATACTACTGTCGGGGATTGGTTTAAGGTTAGCCGCAGCGGTCATTTCAGGGTTAAACACCCTGCCACTAGTGGGTAGATTCTTTCAAATGATTGGGGTAGGTTACACAGCCTGGTTCGGTGGACGTTACATTCTCAAAGCGGACAACCGTTGGCAACTTTGGGATAATGTCACCAGTTTCTGGGACGAAGTGGTTGGCACCCTAGGAGGGGATGGAGCTACAACAGATATCTCGACAGACACCTCGGCAACGACCGACGGCTCAGCGAATTTGCCAGTGGCAACAGACACCCGACAGATGTTCGCAGGTGTCTTTGGCACGGTTCAGGTGCTAATTCCTCTGACGGGGTTAGTGGACGTGGATGCCCTTAGACAGAAAATTGAAAAATCCCTAGCCAAAGTGGAAGGGGAGATCAAATCGATTAGTGGTCGCCTAGGCAACCAAGGGTTTGTAGCGAAAGCCCCTGAACATGTGGTGCAGGAAGCACGGGATTCGCTAGTGGAAGCGGAAACCCAAGCTAAGCTACTTAGGGAACGTTTGGCAATGCTGTAAAAGATGAGGGCAAATCAACAGCTGATTTAAGAAATGCAGCAGATCGGAATTTCCCAGACGCAACCCTTACGAAGCTCAGCAACGTCCAGCCTAATATGGCCATAGCGCATGTCCTAATGCATTAGGACATGCGCTATGG
>CALHGI010000367.1 GCA_938029995.1 uncultured cyanobacterium
ACGACGTATCGTCAACTATTTCATTTTGATATCGCACAATTTCCCCAACCGTAGCCGCATCCATCACAACAAAGGCCATCACCAGGGCCGCTAGCCCCACGCTGAGGGCGGTCAGGGCAACAATGCCAAAGGCACGGATCATGCCCCAAAAATAATTGGATGTGCCCCGTATCACCAAGCCAAAGGGGATCAGGATGATGCCAATGACAATCCCCATCCACCAGGCCGCACTCCAGCCAACCATGGCTGCCCCTATACGATTGGGGAAATAGTCGGGAATCGCAAACTGATGAAATTTAAACTGGGTAAAGTATTCCGGAGCAACGGTGTAGGAAATTTGGTTGTGGACCACACCATAGGTGCCAGCAAACAAGCAAGCAATGACGAACAGTAGGGGAACCAGAACAAGCTTGACCATGGAGTTTTGGGTAACCGAAGGATGCAGGATTTAGCCTCACAGCAGCCATACTACTGGGACGTGGATAGGCCCAGCCTAACGGCAGTATCACCATTGGCGACTGGATAAACATTTTCCGTGGGCAATAACAGCCGATCGTAATCACCTGCGATCGCATGGCCCCGCTGTTCCGCCACAAAGCCAGAAATATCTTGAATATCCAGAATCCATTCGCGGGCATATTTGGCAATAAAATCACCCCGTAAGCCTAATTGGATGGCACGACGTTCAACTTTTTTACCCTGGGGGTCATGGTCAGGGTCCCATTGCAACCGGACATCGGAGTCTTCCACCGCCTGTTTCCATGTTTCGCGGGTATCGCAAAGGGCAGCATTAAACGAAGAATGCACCGCCTGGGCCAAAATTTGTTCAAAGGCCGTGCGTTGCAGCCGAATGGCCAGCACCACTTCCTGCCCTGCTTTAGTCGCCCAGCCAGAACGGTACATCATCCATAGAAAATTCGGCTTGATCCACGTCATACGGGTGAGTTTAAAGGGACCGCCAAAATAACCATTTTGAGCCGCAAAATTACCGATGGCGGGTCGATAGGCCTGATAGACAATAATGGATTCGGCATCAAATTGGGCCATAATCACACGCCCAGCCTGGGGCCAGCGATCAAGCTGCTGCGTATAGGACTCAGTGGGAAACATCATACTCAAGAGTGACGGGTCAGGTCGTACGCCATACCAATATGGTCAACCCCCCTAAAGGTTTATACCGTAATATTCTCGAACATCTTTACGCACCAGGAATATAACCATCGGGATGCCAAAGAAAATATATGCCGAGGGGATATAGAGGACAGTGATAATCAAGGAGGTAATGTAAATTGCCTTACTCGGTTTATGGACAATGCAGGCCAAAATGATTGTGGCCAATCCTAACAGGCCAGCAAAAATCCCAAAACCATAGAAAAAGAAAGCAGGTAGTTCCGACGCCGTGAGGACGTCTTCAAACAGAGTTAACGCAAAACAGCCCACCCCTATGGCCAGATAGATCAATCCACTGAGGATGAGTGGAATACGCATGAGGGAAAAAGGAATGTTTTGCTGATTAGCCATGGGTCCTCTTTACGGTTTAGGGAATGGTGACAATAGGTCTTTTGTAACACCTTTCCCCGTAGTTAAAACAGTCCGATCATAATCTCAAAGTATTGGGACACAATCAGAGTCAGCAAACTCTCTCCACCATCCCAACTCTCTCTCAGCCCGCAGAACTATGCTCACATCCAAAATGTGCACCTCAGTAGCCGCCGCCGGGTCTCCCACCCATGGTGCCTAGGCCAAGCAAGACCGTTGGCACCTGCCAGGGGTTTCTGTCGCCTGGCACTCTTTTCAAGGACCTCTATGGCTGTAATGAGGCTGCTTCAACTTGAATCGGCACTTGAACCCCTAGCCCTTGACTAACACTCTCACCCATGGGTTCAACAGACCTCAAACTTCAAGCCAGCAAACTGCTCTAGCCGATCGATTAAAATGTTGCCAAATATCGACGCAGGCGTCCAAAACCCTCCCGGCTGATCGGCTGCAGCAAAGTCCTCCGCCAAACATAGCCCGGCCTGTCCCAGCATCTTCGCCGTAGATCCATAGCCAGGGTCCCGATCCCCCACCACCTTGACCTCCATCGTCTCTCCACTGGCGGTTACACCCCAAAAGCGCAAATCATAAAACCCCTGCTCCTGGGCCGCCTGACTGGGGCCTTCCCCCGACTTAGGAATCATCGTATTGCCTAGGAGCCAGCGGGTGGGCGAAAAGGCCATGGCCGCCGCCAAGCCTCCGAGGGCCACACTCATCCCCTGGGCCACCATCCATCCCGTCGCATGGGGTCCGGTCAGGACCGCTTCCTCGTACTGGAAGTCTGGGCTGTAGGGATAGTCCAACAGGGCATTGGAGCGCAGCACAATGCGGGTATTAATGGCTGCCATCACAAATGGTGACACCCACCCCTGAAAGTCTGGGTCATACTGCACGGGCACTAGGGTGGGGGGATGCGCCGACAACCGAGGCGTTGCTGGGCCTAAGTCGGGGCATAGAGAATAGGGATCATCCAGTTCCTGGCGCAGGGCGGGGCTAAGGCTGGCCTCTTGGATGAGGTTGATGCCGCTGGCGGCGGTGCCTCCAGAAACACCTCCCTGAGCCGCTTTAACTCGCATTTTAATGCGATCGCAACTCTGGCCCAACCGCTGTTGCGCCTGTTGTTGCAGAAAATAAACCCCCAAATCCGACGGAATAGAATCAAACCCACAGCAGTGGACAATGCGTGCCCCAGAGCCCTGGGCAACCGTGGTATAACGCTCAATCATGCGGCGAATCCACTGAGGTTCCCCCGTCAAATCGCAATAGTCGGTGCCGGTTTCAGCACAAGCCTTCACCAGGGGTTCACCATACAAGGCATAGGGACCAACCGTGGAAATAACCACCCGCGTTTGGGCACATAGCGCCCTGACACTGGCCTCATCAGTCACATCAGCAATGATGTGGGGCAGACCGTTGGCCCTTGACCCCAGTTCCACCATAAGAGCCTCCAGTTTATCCTTCGAACGACCGGCAATGGCCCACTGCACCGCAGCGTTGGCACCCACCTGCCTCAGCAAGTAACCACAGAGAATGCGACCGACAAACCCCGTTGCACCAAACACAACCAAATCGTAACTAGGCCTATGATCACCCATTAAACTATCCTCCCCAGGGAACAATTCGCCCGCCTCAACTCCCATCATCCCCAAGTCATCAACAACTCCAAAGATAAGAGTTTTCTCGAAAGTATCGCTGCAAACTTAGCGCCAAGGCATGTTCAAGCCATTTTCCCATGGGATAACACCAGGGGCATCACCTCACGATAGGACTGATTCACCAAAAACGTTTCTGTCTGGCTTGCATTCATGGGACGGGTAAATAGGAAGCCTTGAATATAGCGGCACCCCAGCTCCATCATGATATGCAATTGCTCAAGCGTTTCTACCCCTTCCGTCACAACGGTCAGATGCAACGCTTCGGCCATCGCCATAATCGAGCGGATCAACTCTTTACTTTCCCCACAGTCTGTTAAATCTCTCACAAAACTCCGATCAATTTTAATCCCATGGATTGGATACTTAGCCAGATAGCTCAACGAGGAATAGCCTGTACCAAAGTCATCCACAAAAATGCTAAATCCAAGCTTATTCATTTCGTTCAAATTTTGCATAACCAGTCCAGAGTCTGCCAGCAAATAGCTCTCAGTAATTTCGAGCACAACGTCATGAGGACTCACCCCTGAGGCATCAATGACACTCAACAAAAAAGGGAGAATATCCAACCTTTGAAGCTGAGCACAGGAAAGGTTCACATTAAATTTCTGGTGGGGACTAGCGATACCCTTCTCTCGCCAGTGGCGAAACTGTTTACACGTTTTTTCAAAAACAATCCGGTCAATGTCGATCACTAACCCCAACTCTTCCGCCAAGGGAATAAATCTACCCGGCGAGATGATACCTTTTTCTGGATGAATCCAGCGCACCAAGGACTCAATTGAGAAAACCACAGCCTCTTGAATATCAACAATGGGTTCAAAGTTGACACGAAACTGTTGTTCACGCACAGCAATTTTTAATTCTCCCTCCAGTTCAATTTCTTCCAGATGCTCCGCACGCATCTCTTCATCAAAAAGTTGATAGCAATTGCCCGCTACCTTCGCACGATACATCGCAATGTCCGCATCACGCACCACTTCCTCAGCGGATTGGTATGACGTATCCGCCAACACAATACCAACACTGGCAGAAATAGGAATCTCATTCCCATGAATCCGCAGCGGTTGAGCGAACGCATCGTTAATTCTTTGGGCCAGTTGCACCGCCTCAGCCTCCTGCAAATTACCCATCAGCATGACAAATTCATCACCACCCAAACGAGCCAGGCATATCGCATTGTTTGCCAGTGCCGACAGGCGATTGGCCACATGAATCAACACCTTATCTCCCACCAGGTGGCCAAACCGATCATTAATCTGTTTAAAGCGGTCAAAGTCAATGAAGAAAAAACATAGGCCAAAGTCCGCGTCGTCGGCTAGTTTTACAACACACCTGTTTAATTCCTTCATGAGTTGGTTACGATTCGCCAACCCCGTCAAATCGTCGTGGGTGGCGTCGTACTCCAGGCGCTGATTGATGACTTCCAGGCCCAGCTGGGCATTACGCAGTTCAGCCGTTCTTTCCTCTACCAAGTTCTCCAGTTGCCGCTGGTGTAAGCTCGATTGGGCAAGGCGTAGGTTAGATTCATACTTTAAATCCTCGTACGCCTGCTTGAGTTTTAACGACGTTGCCTGCACCGACTGCTCTAGGAGTTCACGGTTGGCATTCGATTCCTTAATGGTTTGATCGACGGCTAAAACAAAATTGTTCCAGCCTTCAAGGCTAGGAATGTCATCCACAGTTACCCCTTGCCGACGCATCAGTCGCTTCAGTACACGGTTTAGCTCATTAGAACGTTCGTCGGACAAGGGTTGGATAGACATAGTAGATTCTTAATACTCACGTATTAGACCTATGGTGATGGTCTCATTGTGAACATGGGGAGGCCCCGATGAGGTGGTGGAGATTTCACTAAAAGCATACATCCCGATTTGATGAATGCCATGACCCAAACCATCGTGGGTTAGAGCGGCCTCTTCAGCCGTCTTCCCTAGGAGCACAGCCCGTCGGCCAGCACAGCTCACATAAATGGCTAGGGCGTTGTTCTGGGGCAAAATCGTTTTACTCCGCAATCGCTCAATCGCTTCGTCAACGCCATCCAAAATTTCATCTTCCGTAGTGGTCATCACTTGCACCGCCACACCTTCTGGAATATCACCTGCCAATTCCATCGCACCAGATTCGTCATCTATGCTGTTGACATCGCGAACGATTTGCATTTCCAAACCCGGCAGCCGCACAGTCAGGGGATAACGGGCAGAGGACTCACGCAAACCGAAGCCTAGGTCGCTGCCAACCTGTCGCTGATAAACATCATTGGCAGGTTCACCATCCAGTTCAAATAATGTTCTACCGACAGTTCGCGTCGCTTTACATTCTGCTCCAATCAATCGCCATCCTCCCCCGGTGGCCCGTGTCAATTCCACCCTATTCCCCATAAAGCCAACGGCACATGCGTAAAACTGCTTTAGCTCGCCATCACAAAGCATCCATGTATCATCCAGGCTGTGACCGCTGGCTAGTCCGCCAGCAATGGTTACATCCGGTGGCAACAGTTCCTGCAAGCCTTGCACCAGTTCTGTTGCTTCTGTGGTTACGCCATCAGAAAAAATCAGCACTCCCTTAAGCTCGGCATCCGTGAGTTGTTTGCTCAGATATTGCCCTGCTGCACGAGACTCTTGGAAGGATTTGACCGGTGCATAGGCAATGCGCAATTGAGTATGTTGAAAACGGATAATGCCTACGGAAATGGTACCTTCCAGCAATACTCCATCACAGACCGAAACCGGGGTACTGCAGCCGATAATCTTCGATTGTGGAAAAGCATGACAAATGTCTACTAGTGGCTCCGGCGAGTCACGGTATTCATGGGCAGCGAACACCACCACCAGAGTATTTTCAGAATCCAAGTCTGGAAATGGTTTCGACCAACCGGTGTCCAAACCATAGCTCAACGTCTCGGTAGCCTGTTCTTCAATCCCTACATTTGAAATAGTTCTCATTATTCAACATATCTAAAATCAACCTGCCCAGTAAACGCGTACGTCTACTGCATAGGTCGTTCATAAAAATGAAAAGCTGTTACTTTAAAGCATATTCTCAGTATTGTTAGGGTCCTCATAGGGCAAGCTGACATAGTAATTGACAGATTGATTTAGGATTTTATTTCTCTCGGTTTTTTAGTTTTCTAGAAATTAACATAAATCAATCCGATTATTGAATATTGTTCACACTTTCTCCCTATGAACGCAATGGAATGGGGGGTACACCGTAGAGCATTAGATAGCTGGCTTTTAAGCCTATACCCTGCCTATGGGCAGTTGTGTAAGGGAAAACCCACAGCTACCAAACCAACCAACGACAGACCTCAGTAAAAACACCCAAATTAACAGTTTCGGTATATGCCATGGTTATTGGCCGACTATCGTTGCCAGGTAGCCCTTAGTAAAACTCTGCACTTGCGCCGTTTCGTGTGCATGGGGCAAGTATATTCTCAGGGTGGCGCCATTTTGCTTCAAGACAGCATTTTGTTGGGCGTCAGGAATGGCATGCAACGACAATGTGTCGGCCATGGGTCGATCGCTTTGAATAAGTACCAAGCCATGGTCGTCAAAGCCTGTGGCCTGTGCCATAAAGTCATGGGTGGGCAATTGCAGATCGAAACATAGATCGCGGATTGATCCACTATAGTCAGTGCCACGAGAGTTTAGGGGAAGCGTTGCATCCCACCATTGCATGTAACGATTTGGGCGATGGCCCAGCACCCAAACCCAAGGAAAAGATGGAGCCAAGAACTTTGCGAGAACGCTGACGACAGCATTATGCACATAGACAATCTCACCATCAGAACACAATTCGATATCAGTACAATTCATCGGCAATGTATGATCCAATAACAACATGAAAAAAAGAAAGAATTTTACCTCATACGAATTCTCCCATGAACCTATGCCTTATCAGACCTATTTTCAATCAGTTCAATGCCAATGATGAGAGATCTTACGTCAGTTCTAATAGGTGCATATATATTTCCGTCTACCCATGAAATCCGAAAAATGATCCCATGGCTAAAATATCAGCTCTCTCCGGCCCCCTAAGATCACGAAGTGCGTATAACGTGATGGTACTAGGCTTTTTTTGTTTTCTGAAAGGTACATATGAGCATCATGCTCGACCCAAAATCTTACGAACTCACGTTAAGATAAAAGCTGTAGGGTCACGACTTGAAAAATTAGTGCTGGGCGATCGCGCGAAAAGTCAATAATCTCACTAACAGACTCAAATGGCTGGTCACTAACAGACATAGTCTGAGGTAAGATAACTTGCCAACGTACCAAAGTAGGCTCCGTCGTGGAAATAGTGGCACCCGCTGGAATGTCCCATCTTACCGAGCCGACGTTTTGCTCATCTGACTGTCTTAGCTCAGCCAATGTCATGAGTTGTCCAGTTCCACTCACCGCTGTCTGGCCATCAGGGAAGCTAAAATCAATTTGTAAAGCCTCTGGCTTTTCTTCGCTGCCTTTAAACATGGCCAATAGACAGCCATCTCCCTTCGCCCCTGCCACACGCTTGTGGTTTCCCTCCCAGATCGGCTTTACTTCCCCAGCAGTGACTGCTATGTAGCTCAGTGCCACCTCCTTTGCATTAGAACAGAGAAAATGTCTCGCATAAATTGAGGAAGTACCAGACGCTCCCTCAGGTTGACTATCTAGTTGAAAGATATCGCCAGCAGCCAGGTGAGGGGCACGTATCGCACTTTGGCAGGCGGCTAGGCTGGCCAACAGCCCAAGTCCAAGAATCTGCTTTCCCAATCTCAGGATCAGCGGATAGGTCCTGAGAGTTTTTGCACACTTCATAGGCTTAATAATGATAAAAGCATACTGTACGACAGGTTTAGATACAGGCTAACATCTGTCATCTCCAGACGCGGCAGGGTGATGGTTGAGGACAGAAGCACCGCAAGTTCGGGTACATTGCTCTGTTATGCAGCCAACGACTGACGTTGCGATCGCAGTCTTCTGATAGTTTTTAATCACCTTTTTGCCAGCAGTAGATTCCGACCCAGTAAGGATGGACGACCGCTCACTTATGAGCAGGAAAATAGGATCGCCCTCCACGTCATTATAGTGGTGTTGTTATATTTACTGTCTGATTACCTATATTGTCAAACTAGCACCTTTCTTTCTCAGCCAGTCCTTTCTCTCTTGATAGTCAGGTATAACCTTATCCACTTCGTTCCAGAAGCGATCGCAGTGGTTACGGCGATGGAAGTGACACAGTTCATGCACC
>CALHGI010000368.1 GCA_938029995.1 uncultured cyanobacterium
TGGCCATCCGGTCAGTTCTTCCGCTACCGGATTGAGGGACGTGACGACGCCTGAGGCATCCGTGGTAATCACCGCATCACCAATGGACTGCAACGTGATCTGAGCCAGCTCTTTCTCCTGACAAAGAGCCGTTTCTGCCGCCTGCCGCTGATCAATCTCACGACGTAGTTCCACCGTTCGGAGGTGAACCAAGTCTTCCAAATGATGGCGATGC
The DNA here is from genome assembly GCA_938029995.1 of uncultured cyanobacterium. Taxonomy (GTDB): domain Bacteria; phylum Cyanobacteriota; class Cyanobacteriia; order Phormidesmidales; family Phormidesmidaceae; genus Leptothoe. Next base: position 215 of record CALHGI010000368.1, read on the forward strand.
TGTTCTAGTTCTCTTTCCAGTTGTTTGCGCTCACTCACATCCTCCGCCACAATCACCAAATACGTCATGGTTGGCATTTGGACCCGTGAGATGGTCACATGCAGCCATACCACCTCTCCATTCCGACAGAAACAACGTTTGTCATAGGTAAAGGAGACCACTCGGCCCTGGAGTAACTGACTGAGTCCGTCCTGTGTCTCCTCTAGATGGTCAGGATGGGTGATCTCTAAGGCTGTTTTTTGTAATAATTCTGATTCGCTATAGCCAAAAATCTGGCAAAAACGTTGATTCACTTGCAAAAAATTACCGTCCACATCAATCAAGGCAAGGCCTGCCGCCGCCTGATCGAAGGTGAACTGGAAGCGCTGTTCTCCATGGAGCACCTGTTCAGACAGGGCCTGATTCAGGTGCTCCAACAGTTCCATCCGCTGATCCTGTAGCTGTTCGACCTGCTCCTGGAGCACTTCAACGGTTTTGCATATTTCTAAGGGATTGAGGATCGCCAATAGGCTGGTTTGGGTAACGACGCCCCCTAAAAAACCATGGGCATTGGTCACCACCAGCCGCCGCACCCGCAGCCGTTTCATAATTCCATTCACTTCCCAGAGGGATGTATCTGGCTGTACGCACACCAAGGGCGCACTCATGACGGTCTCAGCCGTCACCGTCTGTAAATTTAGCCCTAGGGATTGAAACTGGACAATGTCCCATTCCGTAACGATGCCCACCGGGCGTTGTCCAGTGTTGCTAGGTGGCTCAGCCCCATGGGAGATCGCAATGACCACACAACTTACCTGATGCACCGTCATCAACTGGGCCAGCGACAGCACCGTCGCCTCAGGCTGTGCCGTCACCACCTGGCTAGACAACACATCTGCAACCTGACGCAATTTAAATAAAACGCTGGGTTCCATCGTCTGTCGCACACTTTGGGTGGTAGCCACACCCACCACCGAGCCCTGTCCATCAACAATGGGTAAATGTCGAATTTGATGTCTGTGGAATATTTCCAGCACTGACAGACCATCGGCCAATTCGTCTTCCCTGAGGGTAATCAGCTGCCGGGTCATGATGTCGGCTACTCTGACATTCCTTAGATCATTACCCTGGGCCGTTAACCTCACCACGTCTCGTTCGGTGATGATGCCCACTAGTTTTTTATGCTGGATGATGAGTGCGTAGCTACGGCGCAGTTTAGCCGTAGGCGCTTCAGAAGATTTGGCAGCAGTCGTTGAAAAAGCCGTGGATAGCTTAGCTGTAGATGGCTGGTCGGGCTGCTGGCCATTCATCATCCATGTCAGCACCGTCAACAGAGGTGCCTCAGGGGCCGCCACCAATGGGTTTACATCCAGGGCTGCCATCATCCCTGATTGCCCAACTTCTGTACTATTCAGATTTTTCAAGGACCAAGCATGATCCTCGAATGTATTCATAGGTAACTTCCTATAGGGCCAGCAAGGACTGACGTGGTCCTAAGGTGATCGGAAAACGCGTAGGGAAAACGGTGGGACTACAGGGATAGTGAAGACTACGCTCCAAACGCCGTCGGAGTATAGATTTGTAGTGAATGTTACATCTATTTAAATGTTACATCGGCAGAATGTCTTAAGTCATAGGTGCATTCACTTAAAAATCTACGTAATTTGATGAATGCTCACCATCAAGTCCTAGCTGCCCAGCAAAAATAGTCCTACTAAGGTGGCACTATTCCATAGACTGTGGATCAGCATGGGGGCGAGTAAGTTGCGCGATCTGGTATACACCCAGGCAAGAATCGCCCCCAATAATGTCAGGGGGATGACCTCCGATAGGCTGAGGTGGGCGGATGCAAAAATAAAGCTGCTCAACAAGATTGCTCCCCAAACAGGCATATACCGGGTGAGGGAGGGCAACAAAAATCCCCGGAAGAGGACTTCTTCAAACACGGGGGCGGCCACCGCCGCCGTTAGGAAAAACAATAGGAGGGCAACAGAATCGCTTTCTTGTAAAACTGTTTGTAACAGGGGGTTATTCCCTCCCTGTCCGTGCCAGATTTGTTGGTTCAGAGTAGCGATGCCGATCATCAGGGGCAGCGCCACCGCATAACCTCCGACTCCCCACAGGGGCCAGCGGTCCACTAGTTTGAATTGAAACCAGTCTTTGGGTAAGGGGCGATAGGTCCAGATTGAGGCCATGAGAACGGTCAGGCCGCTGGCCGACATCAGCAAATAGAAGATCATGGAATAGAGGGCGCGGCCACGACTGCCCGTTGACGCAAAGCTGATGCCCGATAGTTGTAAGACCAGGGGGATCACGAGTTGGCCTACGAAGAAAAAGCCAACGATCAGCACTTGCCAAATAATTTCACCATCCCAGGGCACATCCCACGGGGCCACGGCTTTACCCAGGAGCGATTCATCCCGGTTGGTAAACCACTGGACGGCCAAAAAAATCAGCAGCCCCACTCCGACCATGCAGCCAAGTGCGGGCATGGTTCCCACGGCGGCTAGTTTCACCAGCTTGGATTGGGCGGCGGCTTGCTCTTGCGCCTGGAGCTGGGCTAGGTCCATGGGGCGATTGTCGAGGGCGTACAGCTGTTCTAAGCTGCGATATTGAAACCAGCCCTTGAGTTGGCTGGTGATAGTCGTTTCAGCGCCAGGGGTAATGGTCGGGGGTGTCGCCCATAGGCCCAATAAAACACTGGCCACATCTGCCGTGGGATTCGCTTTTTCTGTTAAGGGCTGCCAACGTTGGCGGGCATCGTTAATATTTTTTTGTTCGGTGGCCAGGATGCCAAGTTTCAGATCAATGGCATCAATCAGGGTTTGCTGTTGGGCAATGGCGGTCTTAAATTTTTCGGGTTGGGGGGTGATCACCTCGTCTTGGATCGCGAGCTGTTTTTGCGATCGCACCACCCCAGCCGCGGCTTCTTTGCGCACCGATTCATATTGCTTTGTGACGGCTTCTAAGGGTTTGGCCCCCAGCAGCATATTCCCTAACTGTTTAAACTCATCCCCGTCCAGATCATCCCATTCCGACGCTTGCAGTAGTAAATCACTTTGATACAGCTGTAGCTGTCCCGTCACCTGGGGCTGGGAAAAACTTTCGTATAACGATGAAGCTACCACCAGTGCCACGAGACCGGTCAAAATCGATAAAACAACCCGCTTTAGCGTCATGTATGAAAATCACAGACAGCCTAGGCATTATCGCATTAGCCCCCGTTTATTAACGACTGTTGCCAATGTGCTTAATCCTCTGGGCAGAGTGATTTAATAGTTTTTGGACCGCATGGTATCAGCGGATACACAGTGGCCTTTCACACACTTACTAAGACTTCGGCACCCTATGAAACGTAGACAGTTAATTGGTTATGGCTTGACCGGTGCCGCTAGTACAGCTGGCCTCACCGCCTGCGCCCAATCAACCGCTCCCACTGCTGCAGGCGATGGGGAGGCACTGCCTACGGTGCGTTGGAAAATGGCGACTAGCTGGCCCAAGTCGTTGGATACGCTGTATGGTGCCGCTGAGATTGTGTGCGATCGCATCGCCGCCATGACCGATGGCCGCTTCACCATCGAACCCTACGCTGGTGGCGAAATTGTCCCTGGTTTACAAGTATTAGACGCTGTCCAGGAGGGCACCGTAGAATGTGGCCACAGTGCCGCCTACTACTATGTCGGCAAAAGTGCCGCCCTGGCCTTTGGCACCACCGTCCCCTTTGGCCTCAATGCCCAGCAGCAAAATGCATGGCTCTACCATGGCGGTGGTCTAGAAGCCATGCACAAGGTGTATGCCAAATTCAATACCATCAACTTTCCAGCGGGCAATACCGGTGTGCAAATGGGCGGCTGGTTTAACAAAGAAATCAACACCGCCAGCGATCTCCAGGGTCTAAAGATGCGTATCCCTGGCCTGGGCGGCAAGGTGATGGATAAGCTAGGCGTTAACGTGCAGAACCTACCCGGTAGCGAAATTTTTCTAGCCCTAGAGCGCGGAGCGATTGACGCTGCCGAATGGGTTGGTCCCTACGATGACGAGAAATTAGGCCTACAAAAAGCTGCCGAATTTTACTACTATCCCGGCTGGTGGGAGCCCGGTCCCACCTTCGACATGATGATCAACCTGGATGCATGGGCCTCCCTGCCCCCCGTCTACCAGGAAGTTGTCAAAACCGCCTGTGTAGAATCCAACATGGGCACCCTAGCCAAATATGACGCTGTCAATGGAGCTGCTCTACAAAGCTTGCTCGGTAACGGGGTCCAGCTCAAGCCCTTCAGTGATGAGATTCTGGCCGCTGCCGAGAAAGCCGCCTTCGAAATCTACGAAGAAAATGCGGCTGCGGATGCTGACTTTAAGGAAATCTACGCTCAGTGGACAGCGTTCCGCGAATCAGTCTACGGCTGGAATCGTCTCAATGAGCTAGGGTTTGCTAGCTTCGTCAATAAAGCAGCCTAACCCAGCCCATGGGCCTATGGCCTCATAGCCACGGCTTTTCCTCAGTGACTTTGAATTCATACCAGTCACCTAAGATGCGGCGTGAATGATAGTTCTGCTGTCCAAAAGGCGTCAGGCTTTGAGGCCTATGGGCAATTCCATAGTAGGTATCGGTGGAAAACCAGGAATCTGTTTCGACAACAAAATAGCTTCCCCCTTCCTTGTCTATGCCTATGTGACGGATGGGGTAAACACCCAGCTGTTGCTTAAGACTCACATGACCCATGTGTGCTGAGCTGCGCCAGTTAGCAAGTTGTTGTTCAACATCCGTTAATTCTGTTGTCGATCGGGTTTCCAAGCGATTTAAATAGTGATTAAAAAATGGGCGACTAATCATAAAGCCCAACCATAACGGTATATTTAGCGCTATAAGACTGCCAGTGGCTGCCACCATACCCAGGGCGGCCATCAGTCTTTTTCGTTTTGTGGTGGCTGATTGTTGTTTCGGTCTAAAGTAGTGGGGACCTAGGTTCCGGCGCACCATGACCCAGCCCAACACCAGAGCCACCAGGCCCAGTAATACCCCCATGGGGTGCAGATAGACCCAAGCAACGGCCAAGAAAATAAAATTACCTGTGACCAGGGAGAGTTTCCCTGGATAAATGCTCAAAAATAGGGCAGTACAGCAACAGAGCAGCGTTGGTTTATGAATTAAGCGAAACCATCTCATGGGAGGCTTTCCTGGGTACTGAGTCTGAATGGATACTGTGGGTTAAAAACACATACTAATGAGTCCGGTAGCCCCATATCTTCCGGTGAATCGGGCTACGTTCCCACACCAGCCGGTTGGTTGTGTTGAGTGGATACACCTGGAATTCTCTGCGGGAGACTACAGTGGCTTGGCTTGGTTTTTCGCAAGTGCCCCACCGTTGTCCACTTCGGCCAATCGCGTCAGTCGCTTCAATTTATCAGGGTTTAAGGTCGTGGCTAGTTACTTCGCTGGCAGCACCTAGGGTGGGCAGTTTTGTAATCTACGTCACAAAATTTACTCAGCTAATCTCAGAAACCCCTTAAGAAAGACTCAGTTAACGGTCAGATAGCGTTCAGCTTGCTTCGGCATTCTTGTAATTAATGAAGCGATTCAAACACGTCGCTGATGCCCCAAGGAGCTTTAATTATGAAACGCACACTTCTTTCTGCTTTAACTGTTCTTGTTGCCACCGCTGCTATTGCCCCCGTTGCGTCTGCTGTTGAGCCTGCGAGCGTCACGTTCCACGAACAGCGCCTCGAAGCATTCGATGGTCGCCAAAAGAATACTGTCCATAAGCTGCGCATTGAGCACCTCAATAATCAATCCAAGGCCATTGAAGATATCCAGGCTGAGAACGTCGATCCTTGCCATCGGGCATTATTGACGCAGTTTCAAGTGCGAGCCAATTTGGTGATTCCGATTACGCTTGCAAAGACTGAGTCCGAAAATGACCCGACTGTATCTTTGCCCGATATCGAGCCTTCAACCAACACGACCTTGTGG
>CALHGI010000369.1 GCA_938029995.1 uncultured cyanobacterium
AAATAGAGCGTTTCGGCCTTCTATTCCTTATGGCACAATTGACTATTATCAATTCTCAGTGCAACCGGCATTCCCGTATTCACCCCCTTTAAAACAGCTCAAATAACTACGCCCCCATAGGACACAACAGCCCCACAGTAAGGAAACGTGACAGGAGAATAATGACAAAATTCGTATTTGTGACAGGCGGTGTGGTTTCAAGCATCGGTAAGGGCATTGTGGCGGCTAGCCTTGGTCGGCTGCTGAAGTCTCGCGATTATTCAGTGTCTATTTTGAAGCTGGACCCTTACATCAATGTGGACCCTGGCACCATGAGCCCGTTTCAGCACGGGGAAGTGTTCGTCACCGAAGACGGCGCGGAGACTGACCTTGACCTGGGCCACTATGAGCGCTTTACCGACACCTCCATGTCGCGTCTCAACAGCGTCACCACCGGCTCCATTTACCAGGCCGTCATTAACAAAGAGCGACGCGGCGAATACGATGGCCGCACGGTGCAGGTGATCCCCCATGTCACCAATGAAATCAAGGAACGCATTCGACGGGTGGCCCAAAACCGCAACCCCGATGTGGTGATCGTAGAAATTGGCGGCACGGTGGGCGACATCGAAGGCCTGCCCTTTTTAGAAGCGATCCGCCAGTTTCGCAAGGATGTGGGCCGAGAAAACGTGATCTACATGCACGTGACCCTAATCCCCTACCTACCGGCGGCGGGGGAAATCAAAACCAAGCCCACCCAGCACTCCGTTAAAGAACTGCGCTCCATTGGCCTCCAGCCCGATCTGCTAGTATGCCGCTGCTCCCAGGCCATTCCTGAGCATATTAAAGCCAAGGTATCCGACTTTTGCGATGTGCCCGAAGCCTGTGTCATTGCCGCCAACGATGCCCCCAGCATTTATGAAGTACCCCTGCTAATGGAGCAAGAGGGTCTGGCGGAACAAGCTATTCGCCTATTAAATTTAGAACCCCGTACCCCCGACCTCACGGCCTGGTCCACCCTGGTGGAGCGGATGTATACCCCCACCCAAACCCTGGACATTGCCATTGTGGGTAAGTATGTCAGCCTGAATGATGCCTATTTATCGGTGTTAGAGGCCCTGAGACATGCTGCGATCTCAATCCATGCTGAAGTTAGCATCCGCTGGATTAGTTCCGAGGACATTGAAGCGGACGAGCCGGCCAAGCATCTAGCCGGTGTCCATGGCATTGTGGTGCCTGGCGGCTTTGGCACCCGTGGCATTGATGGCAAAATCCGCACCATTCAATACATTAAAGAACAAGGGATTCCATTCCTCGGTCTATGCCTGGGCATGCAATGCGCTGTGGTGGAATGGGCCCGAAATGTTGCCCACCTGAACGGGGCCAACAGTGCTGAAATTGATCCCGACAGTGAGAATCCGGTCATTAACCTGTTACCGGAACAACAGGACGTGGTGGACCGGGGTGGCACCATGCGTTTGGGACTCTATCCCTGCCGCCTAGAACCCAATACCTTGGCCAGCCAGCTTTACGACCAACCGGTGATCTATGAGCGCCACCGTCACCGCTATGAATTTAATAATGCCTACCGCAATTTATTTTTAGAGACGGGCTATGTGGTGAGTGGCACCTCCCCAGACGGACGGCTGGTGGAAATTATCGAACTGCCGGATCATCCCTTCTTTATTGCTAGCCAGTTCCACCCCGAGTTTCAGTCTCGCCCCAAGGCCCCCCATCCCCTGTTTTCCGGCATGATCAAGGCCGCTGCTCAACGGGCTAGCAAACAGGGTTCCACCTCAGACAACCCATCCCCTAAAGCCAACAAAACAGATCAAAAAAGCGTGCCCGAGGCCGTTGCCGATCCGGTGGCTTAGGGGAAACGATCTAGAGATCTCCGCCCCCAGACCCCCTTTACTTCCAGGGGACGGGTTTGGCCGTGGCTGGGGTGGTTGGCTGGTTAATGCAGTTCGTAGGTGCGCCCTTCGTAGGTGCGACAGCCTTCACAGGGGCCGGTGGGATTTACGGCGCAGCGAATGTGGGGGGAGCGGGCATTGAGCTGGCAGGTAATATCTCCAATTACCAACCCCATGCCGTCAACGTAGCGCTCATCTGGGTCTCGCCGTCGCCAGGGGGTAACGGGGGCATATTGTCCCGCTTCCATGGCCACGTTAAAACGCTCAATGACACGTCGCTCTGCCCGGTAGGTCGCCCATAGGGACAGGGCAGCCGGCATAAGACCGATTAAAATCAAAAACACCACTATGGCCATATATAGCGATTGTCTAGGGTGATCGGTTTGATCCTAGCGTAGGCTTTTGGGGAGTTGACGATGTTTCTTGGTGTTTTTTTAGAGTTAGGGCTTGTTAAAAATTAAGGTCATGGCCTTATTCATTTAAATCATGGCCTAACAAGCCTTTCAGGCTTAAACCGTGAAGTAGTTTCTTGAAAGCTCCTTAAGCCGCTCAAGATGAAGGGGAATTAAACATCCGCCATGGCGCCCTTCACCTGAGTGGCTCCACCATGGATCTATTCGTCTTCTTTTTTCTTGGGCTTATAGGTGGACTTGACCTGTAATTCCTTGAGCTGGCGATCGTCCACGCCGGAGGGGGCCTGGGTTAGTAAACAGCGGGCCTGCTGGGTTTTAGGAAATGCGATCGCATCCCGAATGGAGCTTTCCTCCGCCATCAACATCACCAGGCGATCTAGACCGTAGGCGATGCCACCGTGGGGCGGCGCACCAAAATCAAACGCATCCATAAAGAAGCCAAACTTATCGCGGGCCTCCTCATCGGTTAGACCAATGGTTTTAAACACCTTGGCCTGCACCTCAGGCTGATAGATCCGCAAGCTCCCCCCGCCGATTTCATAACCATTCAGCACCAGGTCGTAGGCCACGGCGCGGGCCGTGGTCAGGTCATCAATGTCCTCAGGATTAGGAGCCGTAAACGGATGGTGTAGGGCTTCGTAGCGATCTTCATCGGCGTTCCACTCAAACATGGGAAAGTCCGTCACCCAGAGAAAGTTGAGCTTGTCATGATCAATCAGCTCCAGCTCTGCTGCCACCGCCTGGCGCACCTTATCCAGGGCCGCATTCACCGTGGCGGTAGGTCCGGCCCCAAACAACAGTAGGTGCCCCGCGACCGCACCGGTCCGCTCCAGCAGCACCTGCTTTTGCTCATCGCTGAGGTTGTCCTTAATGGCACCAATGGTGTCAATTTCCCCGCCTTCACGGACACGGATATAGGCCAGCCCCTTCGCCCCCGCATCGGTGGCCACCTTAAACACGTCGCCACCAGGCTTAATGCGCACATTGGAAATGGCATCATTGCCATTGGGAATGGGCAGCACCTTCACCTGCCCACCGGATTTCACAGCCCCAGAAAATACCTTAAACCCAGAATCCTTAACAATATCCGACACATCTACCAGCTCTAAACCATAGCGAGTGTCGGGCTTGTCACTGCCATAACGGGCCATGGCATCGGCGTAGGTGATGCGGGGAAAAGGTCGGGGGAGGTCAATGCCCTTCACCATTTTGAAAATATGGGCGGTCAAACTTTCATTGAGCGTCAGGATCTCCTCTTGATCCATAAAGCTCATTTCCATATCCAGCTGGGTAAATTCTGGCTGCCGGTCGGCCCGCAGATCCTCGTCCCGAAAACAGCGGGCAATTTGGTAGTAACGGTCCATCCCCGCCACCATCAGCAGTTGCTTAAATAGCTGGGGCGACTGGGGGAGGGCATACCACTCACTGGGGTTCACCCGCGAGGGCAGCACATAGTCCCTGGCCCCTTCCGGGGTGGACCGGGTCAAAATCGGAGTTTCAACTTCAATAAAGTCCTCCTGGTCTTCGAGGAAACGACGGATCGCCTTCATCACGTCGTGGCGCAGGCGAATGTTGCGGCCCATGCGCTCCCGGCGCAGATCTAAGTAGCGATACTTCAGACGCAACTCTTCACGGACGTTTTCCTCTTCCGCCGTTGAAATTTGAAACGGCAGCTGGGTGCGCACCGCACTCAGCAGTTCGATACTTTCAGCGTAAATTTCCACTTCCCCCGTCGGGAGGTTGGGGTTGAGGGATTCTGGCGGACGCTTACTCACCCGTCCTTCGATTTTCACCACATATTCGTTGCGCACCTGATCCGCCACCGGGTAAGAGGCGGGTGTACGTTCAGGATCGCTGACAATTTGGACCACACCGTTGCGATCTCGCAGGTCCAAAAAGATCACCCCCCCATGATCCCGACGCCGATCGACCCAACCATATAGGGTGACAGCCTTATCAATATGGTTGGCCCGCAGCTGGCCGCAGTATAAGGTACGCATAGATCTAGGAAAGGGGTGATTTTCTTAAAGTCAAATAAAGCCTATCCATTATCTAGGATTGTTAGGTAATTTTGAGGCTTGAATTTGGAGTTTTCAGTTTAGACCGACGGCAGACCGGCTAATTTTCCCCAGAAAATCCTTTGGCAGCCTCCACAGCACAAGCATTCCAGCGCCATACTGCCAACTCAAATTTTCCGGCCCAGCACCCCTTGCCCTACACCATGGGCGGCCACGCGCCCGCCGCACGACTAACGCGACACGGTCTGTCCCTGCAACATATCGGACAGCATGGAGGCCGGTTGCCGCTGGTGGGGCCAAGCAAACGCATGGCGGAAGGCCGCCTCTTGGCATGCCCGCAAACCATCAAACCCAATCACATCCTGAGTCAGCAGGTTTTCATACTCAAAGGGCAAGCGGACATTATGCAGCCCCGCATTATCCGTACAAATGGCAATATCCACACCAGCATCAAAACAGCGGCTAAATACGTCCTTGAGCTGACTAATCTCATCTAGGGTGCCGGTTTGCAAATAGGTCGTGGGACAAACCTCCAAACATTGGCCGCGAGCCGCCACATCCTTCAACAGCTCAGGGTAATGCAGGGGAATCTGAATACCATGGCCAATCCGCATCAGATAGGGCAATAGCTCTGGATAGCAACCGTTGGGCGTTTCATATAAGTGGCCGGTGGTTTTCACCCCTAGGGACTGGGCATAGCGATACAGCTGGATAATCTCATCCAGTTTTTCCCGATAGGCCGCATCCCCCCCAGCAATATCAATCGCACAGACATATTCTGGATACTGGGCCGCCAAATCAATCGTGGTGCGATTAATCTCATAGGGCAAACGGGAATGCATGCACAGGATTTGCCGCGTCACCACCGGATATTCTGACTGGGCACTGGCGCGCCCCACAATCTCCACGATCTCAGCCATCATATCCGTCCGCTCTCGTTCCCCTAGGCTATGGGGCGTCCGATAAAACGGCGTATAACGCAGCTCAAGATAGGCCAGGTTCTCAAAAATATAGGCCCCGCGAATCAGACGATAGATAAAGTAAGGCAGGGCTTCTCGGGTTTGCACACTCTCCACTAGGGTATGTAGCTCTAAATACTCCTCTAGAGAATCCTTAGGCTGGGTATAAAACCGCTCAAACTCTGCATAATCTGCGAACCGCTCAGACAAATCAGGGCGATTTCTTTGAAAGTAGCGCCATAGGATTCTGGGTACGACAGAGCCTCCCAGGTGGCGGTGGAGTTCTGCATAAAGACTCATGATGCCTCTAGGTATTAGGTGGGTTGATAAAGAAGAATTGATTAATTAATGCCC
>CALHGI010000370.1 GCA_938029995.1 uncultured cyanobacterium
TTCTTTTCCTCATCAGCTCTATCTTTTGCTACCTTTAAGTTTTCTGATACTTCAGTTAACTCTTCTAGAGCTTTAGTTTCTCGACTAAGGACTATCTTAGTATTCTGGTCTGATGTTTGAGCTTTCTTCCGTTCAGCCAATGCCCAACTACTCAATGTTAACGCCACTATCGTCACCGCAGCCAAAGTACCAATTAGTGCAGCAATTCCAAATTCCAACTTAAGAACGGTTTGATGTGTGAGATAGAGCGAACGATCCAGTAGTGCAAGCAGTGTCAATATCAAGTACAGTCAACTCATTCGAATGTTTCAGGTGGTAGCCATGCCCTCCAGTAGTCTAGGATTCGACAGTTTGCTAGGAAGTCTGGCTGAGTGCATAGGCCCCATGAGAGATGCCCGTCAGCCCAGTAATGCGACCCGTTATAGCCTCGAAGATGCGGTTCTGGGAGCATTTGGTGCGTTTTTCATGCAAAGCCCGTCATTCTTGGAGTACCAACGACACTTGCAAACCCGTCACGGTCAGGACAATGCCCAGAGTCTATTTGGACTGACCACCATTCCGAGTATCGAGCAGATTCGCAATATTCTTGACACCCTTCCTGCGAGGGGTCTAGAGGGTGTGTTCATCTCAAACTATCAGCATCTAGAGGAGGAGGGATATCTACGTGGGTTTGAGGTGCTTGACCAGCATCTACTGGTGGCCTTAGATGGCACGGAATACTACAGTTCCCATCAGGTGAGTTGTCCATGTTGTTCAATCCGGAGGCATCGTAATGGTCAGGTCACCTACTCTCACAAAGCCATTTTGCCAGTGATTGTATCCCCGAGCCAATCGTCGGTGATTTCGTTGCCCCCTGAATTTATCCATCCCCAAGATGGTCATGATAAGCAGGACTGTGAACAGGCTGCAGCCAAGCGCTGGATAACAGCCCATGGGCAGATGTTTGCTCACCGAGATGTGATGTTGCTCGGCGATGACCTGTACAGTCGTCTACCGATGTGTGAAACGGTTCTCGCGCATGGCATGACGTTTATCTTCGTGTGTTTACCAGAGTCTCATCCGGTGCTCTACGATTGGATTGAGTTCAATGCGGCCAAGGGGCAGGTCAAAACCATCGAGAAAACACGAACTCAGGGTAAGGAGACGGTCCATTATCAGTACCGATATCTAGCCGATGTCCCCTTAGGAGGCACCCCGTCGGACCGTGTCCTGAATTGGTGTGAGGTCACCGTCACCCGACAGCGAGACGGCAAACAGCTCTATCACAATAGTTGGATTACCCCACTAGACCTCAACACCCCCCAGCGGGTCATTGCCGTGGTTGAGGCGGGTCGCAGTCGTTGGAAAACGGAGAACGAAAACCACAATATCCTCAAAACAAAGGGGTATCATTTAGAACACAATTTTGGCCATGGGCAACAGCATCTCGCCTCATTTTTATTGACTCTAAATCTGCTAGCATTCCTATTTCATACCATCTTGGGATATGTAGACGAGCGTTATCAACAGATTCGACACATTCGAGGCACCCGAAAAGGCTTTTTTCGAGATATTGTCGCCTTGACCAAGTACCTCTGGTTTCAAAGTTGGACCGCATTGATTGAGTTCATGCTTGATGACACTCAACCAGCTGGCCTCATTAGAAATACCTCTTGATTCTTGTGCTGGATGACATCCCTGACAGGAGAAGCTTTTCGGTTCATTTTTTGCTGTCCGTATATTGGAATTTGGAATTACTGTGGCCTTATTCATTTAAATCATGGCTTAACAAGCCTTTCAGGCTTAAACCGTGAAGTAGTTTCTTAACAGCTCCTTAGGCCGTAGTGAGCTTCTGGGTTGGCTCGGGTTTAGCCATATTCGCCTTAGGCCATACGATGGGTATTGTTGTTATCGCCTCAAGATGATCGGTTTTTCGAATTACGGCTAAGGCTAAACCATTGCCGGGGAGATGACTGCCCTAGGGTCGCTCGCCTTGAGTCTCACTTTACATAGGTTTACACTGGTATTGGTCTATGGATCCTTAAGAGCGCCCCTCCCCCAATGCCCACCGCCATTAAACGCCTATCCCAAAAGCTGTTTGACACTGTTTCGCAGGAGGCCGCAGCCCTGCCCCGTCTGCGGAAAAATCATAATTTCCACCAGCTACCGGATGGGGTCCAGCGGTTTATTAATGTGCTTCAGCCGGGCACCTATGTGCGGCCCCATCGCCATGTGCGCTCGGCGGATAGTAATGGGTTTGAACTCTTTTTGGTGCTCCAGGGGGAAATTGGCTTTTTGGTTTTGGATGGGCAGGGGGAGGTGGTGCAGACGGAACGCCTGAGTGCCCAGGGGCCAACCTACGGGCTGGAACTGGAGGAAGGGCAGTATCACACCCTGATTGCCCTGGCGCCGGATACGGTGATGTTTGAAATTAAGGAAGGTCCCTACGTTCCGGCGAAGGATAAGGATTTTATGGCTAATTTTCCGATGGAGGGCACCCTCGAGGCAGAGCGTCAGGTGCACACATGGACGGGACTATTTGCGGATGGGGCCTGATAGGCATCAGGCTTAATTCCCCTAGGGGCCGTGCCCGCCCAACGGGGGTTGTTTTATACGAAATTACGATCTTGAATCATTTTTTAACCTCCATTGACCAGGGCTTTGACCTGGTGGTGACCGCGTTGGAGCACACCCTGTTTTTTAAGCTATATGGCATGCCGCTGATTGTGCTGTGGCTGCTGGGGGGCTCGGCATATCTGACCCTGCGCATGGGGTTTATTAATGTGCGGGGGTTGGGCCATGGCCTGGCGGTGCTGCGGGGGGATTAGGATGACCCGGAGGAAGTGGGGGAGGTGAGCCACTTTCAGGCGGTGGCGACGGCGATGTCGGCGACGGTGGGGTTGGGAAATATTGCGGGGGTTGCGATCGCACTCCAACTAGGCGGCCCCGGCGCCGTGCTTTGGATGACCATAGCCGGACTGCTGGGCATGACCACCAAATTCACCGAATGCACCCTAGCCCAACAATATCGCCAAGTGAACGACCAGGGCCAAGTGCTAGGCGGCCCCATGTACTACCTCAGCCAAGGATTAGCCGAGCGTGGCCTAAAACCCATGGGCCAACTGCTCGCAGGCACCTTCGCCGTGGTTTGCATGGTGGGGGCCCTCGGCGGCGGCAACATGTTCCAAGCCAACCAATCAGCCATCGCCGTGGCCTCCTTAGGCGCCCAGCTACACTGGTCCTGGCTAAACGATCCACGGGTCTATGGCCTGGCCCTATCCCTAGCAGTGGCGGCGGTCATCATCGGCGGACTGCAACGCATCGCCCAGGTCGCCTCAACAATCGTACCCACCATGGTGGGCCTGTATTTAGCAGCGGCCCTGTGGATTGTGTTTCACCACCTAGGCGATATTCCCCTCGCCATGGGCCAAATCTGGCACTCCGCCTGGCACCCCATGGCCATCGAAGGCGGCATTGTGGGCGTCATGGTCCAAGGACTACAGCGGGGCGTTTTCTCCAATGGTGCCGGTACCGGCGCAGCCGCCATCGCCCACGCCGCCACCAAAAATCCCGAACCGGTCCGAGAGGGCATTGTCGCCCTGGTGGAACCCCTCATCGACACCGTCATCATCTGCAATCTGACCGCCCTAGTCTGCCTACTCACCGGCACCTATCAGCCCGACAGCCTCGTCAACGGCATCGAACTCACCACCACCGCCTTCGCCACCGACATCCCCATGATGACCTGGGGCTTAACCATCATCGTCTGTCTATTTAGCTTCTCCACCATTATTTCCTGCTTTTACTACGGCGAAGCCTGCTGGCGCTATCTCCTAGGAGAACGGGGCCTGCTGTCCTACAAACTAATTTACATTTTGAGCTGCCTAGGCGGCACCATCATCAGCCTAGACACCGTCATTCGCTTCAGCGACATCATGATCTTCGCCCTCGGCATTCCCAACATGCTGGGCCTGCTACTCCTATCCAACCAAGTCGCCCACA
>CALHGI010000371.1 GCA_938029995.1 uncultured cyanobacterium
GTTAATTGGTTACACCGCCTTTACTGGACAAGGGGGTATTGCCCTTTCCAGTCTATGCTTCTCCAGTGTGCTCACAATTTACACCCTGGCTAAACCCTGGCCCCTGATAGAAAAGGCATTCTTACCCTTAGATTCTGCACAACTTTGGGCCTTCGCCCTACTCTCGATGTGGATGTTAGGGGTGTTGCTACTCTGTCTCCTCGGCTTTGCGGGCAAGAATTTTGCCCGGCAGCGTTGGCCAAAATGGCAATATGCCACTTACTTAAGTTGTTTAAGTTGGTTTTCCCTAGCCTTGGGCCATCGTATTTTCGGCTACTTAGTCAGCTAACCGAAATCGGCCCCACCCCTTAAAAACCCTTGGTTGCCTCGATGGAGCTTGTTGCCATCGAAGCGGTTTCCATCAATTTACTTAAACATCTGAAAATGATATCCCCAACAAACGTACCTAACGTCACGAAAAGGCCCCCCCATAAACCCCAGGGCCATAGAAACGTCGATAGTTTTATTGCCCTTTTTGACCCCATGGTTGCCCAACAGTTTAACAGCCACCAATGGGCAGAAATTCGGCGTATTATCGATCTTTCCATTGGCAAACCATCACCCAAAATAGTCGATCTTCGTTTCACCATTGATCTAATAATTTCAAGATTTTATTTCACCCTATTTATTGGCAAAGATCGGCGGCGGCAATCTCGCAGCCAAAGTACGGGCAGTCGCATCGGAAACTTTATTGCGGCCATTGGCCTGCTGCTGGCCTTAAACCTTTTAGTCAGCGTATCGGTAGTGGTGGTGCTCTACCTGATCAAATCTGCCCTGGGCATTGATTTGATGCCAGGGCATTTTCCAGAACTGGTGAAAGATATCCTATAGCGAATGCGCACCCTGGGGCGGGGATATACCGCCCCCACCGCCTCCCAACATCGACAAGCTATTCAGTTGGCCGTTGCTGATTTAGGGGATGAACCGATCGATTCAGACGCATTCTAGAACGGCAGGGTTCAGTCGAAATCATACCGAGGCCCAGCAACGCCTTCAGTTGTTTGATGGCGTTGCCAATTTACAGCCTGTGTCAGGTGAGTCCCTTCAGCTAGGCTGAATCCATCGGACAGGAGTTGGCCTTTGGCCTGCCGAACCCATGTCCTAATGCATCATGGGCTATCCCCAAATACACCACTCCGTCAGACCTGCCCCACGGCGGCATCTGTCAGGGAAAATCCTGATTTACTGCATTTCAATTGATCGATGCATTCTAAATCAGCAACGGCATATTTTCCTGCTAAAGTAGCTGTCGTACTAATTGGCTACTTTATGACTGTCATTGCCGCTCGTAGAACTAAGGACGCCATTACCTTTGCCGCTGACTCCATTTTGGTGGCAGGCTACCTCAAAGCCACCGAAAAAGAAGTCATCTACAATAAGCTGTTTCAGCAGAATGAAATGGTCATTGGTAGTACGGGCACAGGCTACGAAGGTACCATGATGGAGCTGTTTAGTCGCAATCATCGCCCCGTGGATGATAGTCGGCTATCGGTGATCGACTTTTTTGTCGAGTTCCGCGATTGGATCAATAAGCGTGATGCCGGTCATTCCCCCAACAATGACTATCTCATTGCCTACGATAAAAAGCTTTTTCGCACCTACGGCGGGTTAGATATTTACGAAGTACCCGAATTTGAAGCCGTCGGTGCGGGGGAAGACTTTGCTAAAGCAGCCCTACACCTGGGCCACAGCCCCCGCGAAGCCGTGGAGGTCGCCTGCAAACTCTCCATCTATTGCAGCAAGCCCATTGCCGAGATTACGGTAGCGCTTTAACCGATCATCAACCACGCCCCATGGCCACCATGGGCCATGCCCGAATAGACGCCCTGGCGCCCTGATTAAATGCCGATGGTCGACAACACCCTAGCCCCCATTCTGGACTGGTTTAATCGTCAACAATGGCAGCCCCTAACCTTCCAAAAACAAACCTGGGAGGCCTATTTGGCAGGCCATAGCGGCCTGATTCAGGTGCCCACGGGCTCCGGTAAAACCTATGCCGCCGTCATGGGCCCCATGGCCGATATGTTGGCTAACCCGGGGAAGGGGGCCAGCCCTGGAAAAGCGGCCAAAGGGACCAGGGTTGGCCTGGGGCTACAGCTGCTCTACATTACCCCCCTGCGGGCCCTATCCCGAGATATTGAAAAGTCTATCCAAACGCCCATTACCGATATGGGGTGGCCGGTACAGGTAGAATCCCGCACGGGGGATACGAAGGCGGCGCAAAAGGCTCGCCAAAAGAAAAAGCTGCCTGAAATTCTCATTACTACGCCGGAGTCCCTGTCGGTGCTGCTGTCCTACAAAGGCGCCAGGCAGCGGTTTGGGGGTCTACGCACCGTGATTTTAGATGAATGGCATGAGCTTATGAGTTCCAAGCGGGGCACCCAGACAGAGCTGTGTCTGGCCCAGCTGCGGTTAATTCAGCCAGAGCTTAAAACCTGGGCCATTTCCGCCACCCTGGGAAACTTGTCAGAAGCGGCCCAAGCAGCGGTGGGTTTGGGGACAACGCCCGTTATTATCCAGTCTGATATTAAGCGCGATACTAAAATCCAAAGCATTTTGCCGGAGTCGGTGGATAGCTTTCCCTGGGCAGGGCATTTGGGACTACATCTGTTTCAGGAACTGGTGGATAGCCTGGACCCAGAGAAATCCACCCTGATTTTTACGAATACGCGATCGCAAGCCGAACGCTGGTTCCAGGCCCTCAGTTTTGCCGCCCCCGACTGCCCCATGGCACTCCACCACGGCTCCATCAATATG
>CALHGI010000372.1 GCA_938029995.1 uncultured cyanobacterium
GTGTTGGTGAACAATGCTGGCTTTGGTGATTATGGCCCCTTCGCCGAGGGTGACTGGGGCAAGCAAGGTGCCCTACTCCAGCTCAATATGGTCACCCTCACCCACCTCACACGGCTCTTTTTACCGTCGATGCTAGAGCGGGGGTACGGCAAAATCCTCAATGTGGCATCAACGGCAGCCTTTCAGCCGGGCCCCTTTATGGCGGCCTACTATGCCAGCAAGGCCTATGTCATGTCATTTACCGAGGCCCTGGCCCACGAACTCGATGGCACGGGCATTACGGCAACGGTCCTATGCCCAGGACCGACCCAGGGAACCGATTTTCAAGCTCGGGCTGAGCTGGATGACGTGGACTTTTTTAAGCAACTAAAGCTGCCTGATGCCGCTGACGTGGCGCAGTTTGCCTACGAGGCCCTAGAGCGAAATCAGGTCGTGGCCGTCCATGGTGTATTGAACCGGCTCCTGGTATTTACCAATCGCATCATGCCCCGGCGTACGGTCACGGATGCGGTGGGGCGGTTGCAAGCGCCCAAGGAAACGTGAGGGGGCCAGTGGGGCAAGCGCCCTGGTGAAACTTACTGGGGGCGAGCGTTTTTATTGATGGTGAAGGAAATGGAGGGTTCTGGCGCTGTGCTACCTGGGGATGGTGATGCGGTGGACGACTGCCCAGCAGCGGTGTCTTGTGCCTCCATGGGGGGCGCTGCATTCTCTGGCATATCGTGGGTGTTTGCCGCAGCGGGCATGGCGGCGGAATTTTTGGGGGCGGAATTGCTTGCGATCGCAAGTCCTAAGCCAGCCAAAATTGACAGCGGCAGCGAAAACTCCCCCAGCCAGTGCAGCCCTGTGAGCCAGTTAAACACCCCCAGGAACACATACAAACAGACCAAGCACAATGCCCAAACGTGCATGCCCTTCCACCACTAATATCTTTGACCACGTTTTATCACATCTAAACCAATAGCAGAGCAGTCCTCCCTGGCCTTACCCCTGATTCCATCATTTTTCTATTATCTGGCGGCGAGAGTATAGCAATAGCGCTAGAGTGAGGTAGGAGGGAAACCCCCAGACGATTACTCATACCTAGAAACATCGTGGACGCTCCATTTAAAGGAATCATCCGGCTCTCAAAACGGGAAATTGAACAAATGCGTAATGCCTGTCAGCTGGCGGCGCGTTTATTAGATCACCTAGAGCCCATGGTTCAACCCGGTGTTAGTACCCTAGAGCTCAACGACGAAGCCGAACGCTGGACCCAGGCCCATGGCGCAAAGAGCGCCCCCCTAGGATATCCAGGTGGAGAAGGCGTAGACCCGTTTCCCAAATCGATTTGCACCAGCGTCAATGAAGTGGTGTGCCACGGCATTCCCGATGCCAAGCAAATTTTACGGGACGGTGACATTATCAACATCGATGTCACACCAATTTTGAATGGGTACCACGGGGACACCTCACGAACATTCCTAGTCGGGGAAGTATCCCCCCAGGCCAAACGCCTGGTAGAAGTCACCCAGGAAAGCATGTACCGAGGCATCCAAGCCGTTAAGCCTGGGGCCCGCATCGGTGACATCGGTGCCGCCATTCAAACCTATGCCGAAGGGGAAGGCTTTTCCGTCGTGCGCGACTTTGTGGGCCACGGCGTCCACCGCATCTTCCACACTGAGCCTCAAATTCCCCACTATGGCACCGCCGGGAAAGGCAAAAAGTTTTCCCCTGGCATGGTGTTTACCATCGAACCCATGATCAATGTGGGCTCCTACGAAGTTGAACTGCTGGCCGACGGTTGGACCGCCATTACCAAGGACCGGGCCCTAACCGCTCAGTTCGAACACACCGTAGTCGTGACCAAAGAGGGTGTTGATATTTTAACCAAGGCCCCCGTGGCAGCTGCTGTTTAAGCCGGGCTGCCCCATAGACTAGACGATCAAACTAATGCATAGAGTTCTATACCTATTTCTGGTGCTCACGATCACAGCCTGTACGGCCGCTCCAGAAATAGTGAACACACCCCCCGCCCCTGCCCCCGTGCCCGATACGATCACTGAGCCCGTGGTTGATTCTATTGTCACCAGTCCGACCGATGCCTCCGGTCTCCCCGTCGCCGACCTGGTGTCGGTGGCCGTCACCGGGGAAGCGGGCAACTATACCTTTGCCGTTACCATTAGCAGTGCGGACATCGGCTGTGAACAATATGCCGACTGGTGGGAAGTGGCCGATGCCCAAACCGGTAAATTACTCTATCGCCGCATTTTGGCCCATAGCCATGTCAATGAGCAGCCGTTTACCCGCAGCGGTGGTCCCGTGCCCATTCAGTCAGATCAGGCCGTTATCATCAGGGCCCACATGGGTGGCATACAAAGTCACTATGGCGGTCAGGTCCTAGGGGGCTCCGTCGATGGTGGCTTCCAATTCGTGGTGGATTCGTTGCCCAATTTAGACATGGTTCAACCGCTGCCCACGGGATGTACTTTTTGAGAAAAGGCATGGTGCTTAGCGCGTGAGGCCATACAACTGATGTGCCGGCAAGGCTACGGCAGCCCACTTGACGAGCCATCGACCTATGGGGCAAGCCATGACCAGCACAGACAACCAACACAATTGGTGAGGCTGTTGCCGTAGTCCCATACCGCACAGCACACGATTCAAACGCTTAGCCGAGCAAACCAGTGCAGCGTCAACGCTAAAAGTTGAGATTAGGCGTGACAGACCACTAGGCCGCTAGATCGTCCTGAATTTCTAGATCCCCTGTCCAAACTTTGGCCAGAAGCTCAATACCAACTTCACTGAGCAAAACTTCCTCACCGTCGTATTCAATATCGTGATTAGCGCCGCCTGCGGCCATGACTAAATCTTCAATCCATACATGGCAGGGCGTCATGGGGGTTAGCTTTAACAGCTGGTTCAGGTGGCTACAGACGTCCGACGGCAGTTCTCGCTGCACCAACTGATAGAGGGGAATGCCGGTACGCTGCTCAACACCGCCTAATATCTGGTGAACATACCAAGTGGCTTCATTGGTGGGTAGCTGCTGCAGGCGTTCCTGCAAGAGCTGCAGCAACGTCGCCGCGAAATCCACGCCCAAATGCTGATTTAGCGATTGAACGGGGCCGTCTAAATCCCGTTCAATCACACTGGAGATTTCATGCCAATCAATGTGGGGAAACTTTTGTTGCAGCAGGATAAACCCGCGCTCATTGATGTGGCAGGTTCCTTGACTCAGATCATAGGAAAAATCTTCACCGGGCTGGGCACCGGCTTCAATCAACATGCGAAAGAGTTGGACGTTATCAGATTGCATGACACGAATCTTGAGGGATGGACGTGGTTATTGTTTTATTTTTTATCGTTTTATTTCATATCAAACTAACGGCTGTATGGGGGAGTTGGTGTAGTGATAAGTACAAATTTGATCGAGAACGTTGAAATTAGTTTAAATACGTAGAATCTGCACGGTATAAGTACTGTGTATAGCAATTGTTTTGCAATGTTGCCATCCGTCCGATGACGGGTCTTAGGACTAATCTCAGTATTATTCCGTCGGTAAATATGGTGCGCGTGCCATGGGCCAAGACCGTGGGTAGCCCCGGACAGCCTGAGGTTACAGCGTCCATGGAGCCGCCAACGTCCCATTACATCAGGAGGTTGGCGATGCGGGGTAATGTGGTCAAATTTACTGAGGTGTGGCGTGGCACATCCCCTGGCCCATAGGTAAACGATTCACTGCCATAGCAGAAAAATCCTGGGGGGAAACCCCGGGATACGTCGTATCAGTCAATCGCTTCCTAGACCTGTTCCCGATAGGCGGAGTAAACTGCGTTGACGTTGTACCAGTTGAGAAAAATACGGGCAACTTCTAGGGATAGCTGGGGACGGCCCTGATCAATTAACCATTGCAACAGGGGTTTCAAAGTGCGTTCATTGAGCAGCCCCCCTAGGGATAGTAGTCCCCACAAGACTCGGTGCAACCAGGTCATTTGGATCATCATGCGCACATCCAGGGTGGGATGCTTTTGATAGAAGACTACGCCCATGCGGGCTCGCTGGATTTCTACGTCAATCAGCCGAGGTAGATCATCGAGGCTAAAGGGGGGATGCCAGTGATAGCCGACGGCCTCTGGGCATTTGATTAGCTTTAGGCCCAGGTGTTTGAGGCGTACGCCCAGTTCTAGATCCTCCCAGCCGTACTGGGTAAATTGCACATCAAATAAACCGGCTTCCATCAGCCAGTGTTTTGCGATCGCAACATTCCCGGTGGCAAAAAATGCCTGGGAATAGTCCGTCACCTTAAACGGCTCTGAGGTGGGCTGCTCAAAATTACAGGTATTGACCACTCGCCCATAGGTAAAGACCCGATCGTCACCATGGGCAGCCATGTAGGCGGTCAGGGCATCGGCATGGGATTGCAAAAACCCTTCTAGGACCACCAAATCGCTATCGATAAAAATAATCGTGTCCCCCACCGCCTGCTCCACACCGAAGTTACGGGCAACAGCCGCCCCCCGATGGTGCTGTTCGTACAGACTGACATGGGGAAAATTCTCAGCGTTCAACCATTCCACCGTACCGTCGGTAGACCCATCATCCACCACCACAATTTCATAGTTTTCAATCTGAGTATCGGCCCGCACAACCTGGTGTTCCAAAGCCCGCAGGCATTTCTCTAAAATGGGTTTGCGGTTATAAGTCGGAATAACAACGCTAAAAAACATGGGTCGGCGATTAGGGGCAATGCCCTCCATGATAGCCGGATCACTAGACAATCTTAGGAACAGTTGTGTTGCCCCTGGAACACTGCCGTAATATATAGGTTTGTAGTCTTAATCGGAAATCAATTATGGGTCGGGCTGAACGGGTTGTACTTGCCTATTCGGGTGGTGTGGATACTTCTGTCTGCATACCGTACTTAAAAAATGAATTTGGCGTCAAAGAAGTGATCACACTGGCGGCGGATTTAGGCCAAGGTGAAGAACTCGGCCCGATTCAGGAAAAAGCACTCAAGGCCGGGGTAATGGAGTCGCTGGTGGTGGATGTGACGGAAACCTTCATCACGGACTATGCCTTTCCAGCGATCAAGGCCAATGCCATGTACGAAGATCGCTATCCCTTGTCCACAGCGTTGGCTCGTCCACTCATTGCAAAGGCATTGGTGGCGGCCGCTGAAAAGTATGGTGCCGATGCGGTCGCCCATGGCTGCACGGGCAAAGGGAATGACCAGGTGCGATTTGATCTTGCGATCGCAGGCCTTAACCCCAACCTGAAGGTCCTCGCCCCCGCCCGCGAATGGGGTATGAGCCGAGAAGAAGCCATCGCCTATGGCGAACAGTTCGGCCTCACCTTTCCAGTAAAAAAGTCCTCCCCCTACAGCATCGACCGCAATCTATTAGGCCGTAGCGTCGAAGCCAGCATTCTCGAAGACCCCTGGGCTGAACCCCCCGAAGAAGTCTACGCCTTGACCAAGGCCATAGCTAATACACCGGATCAGCCAGAATATATTGAAATCGACTTTCAGCAGGGCAACCCCACCGGGCTCAACGGAACACCCCTAGGCCCCGTTGAGCTGATTACCCAGCTCAATACCCTAGCGGGCAACCACGGCATTGGCCGCCTTGATATCGTCGAAAACCGAGTGGTCGGCATCAAGTCGCGTGAGATTTACGAAACCCCTGCCCTACTGGTGCTAATTGCCGCCCACCGCGATCTCGAAAGTCTCACCCTCAATGCCAACGTCACCCAATACAAACGGGGCATCGAACAAACCTATAGCGAGCTAGTGTACAACGGCCTCTGGTTTAGTCCCCTCAAAGCCGCCCTTGATGCCTTCATCGAACAGACCCAACAACAAGTATCCGGCACCATCCGCCTAAAACTGTTCAAGGGGAATGCCACCATTGTCGGCCGCAAGTCCGACAATGCCCTCTACAACGAGGAGCTAGCCACCTACGGCGCAGACGACAAGTTTGACCATAGGGCCGCCGAAGGCTTTATTCACATCTGGGGACTCCCCACCCGTCTGTGGTCAGAGAAAATTCGCTCATCTTCCTAAGGCATAGAACAGCAAACGGCTGAACGCATTCAGCCGTTTGCCAGACAAAGCCCCAATCGTTTTAACAGAGTCCCTGTTAAAACAGGGAAGCACTATTTTGGCCGTGCCTTGAGCGCCATTATTTGTCGTTTAGCCGTATTAGCAATACGACAAATAACTGTGAACAGACCCCAGTTCCACTTTGCTCGAAACTCAGGGATACCCTTTCGAACAAACGACACTCACTCGAATCACTGGTTCAGCAGTCCCTATGGATATGCAGTTTTAAGATCTTCAACAGACTCTACAGATCTATATGTGGGCAGCTTAAGACAACTGTAGCGACACTTTCCTACGCATACCCTCAGGCATATGATCCAAAGACTTCTATCTTTAAGCCTGTTAGTCCAAGTTAAACCAACCCGTCATCGCCACAGCCAAAGCATCGGCTGCATCATCGGGGCGAGGAATTTTTTCTAGTTTCAGCTCTCGCTGAACCGCTTCCTGCACATCCCGTTTATCAGCATTACCATAGCCCGTCAGCGCCTGTTTTATCTGAGCTGGAGTAAACTCCAAAAACGGTAAATTATGTTGGGCCAACACCAACATCACCACACCCCTTGCCTGAGCCACCAAAATCGTGTTGCCCATACGGTAAAAAAACAACTTTTCGATCGAAACAGAATCAGGCTGATAGGTTTCAATCACGCTATTGAGATCATCATAAATCGTACATAGCCGTGAGCCCATCTCCGTGCCCGCCGGGGTCGAAATAATACCAAAATCAACCACCTCGAGATCTGGCTTCAGATCTCGAGTGGTCGTTGGGTCATATTCAAGAATGCCAAATCCTAAAATGGCTAAACCAGGGTCCAACCCTAGGATTCGTTTGCGCACTTATCGAGTACCCACAGGCTTACGACCGTTAGCAGACGGATCAGCAATCACCACCCCAAACACGCTACCAAAGGTTTTTTCCACCTTATAGCCAGAATCAATGGACTCTAAGGGGTCCTTCCGCAAACGGTGTCGCAGACACAGGGCAATCACCGTTTGAATGTCATCCAGGGTCACCTCAGAACGGCCCTCATAGGCTGCAAGGGCCTTGGCTGCACGGTTAGACACAATGTCACCCCGCAGACCATCCACATCCAGCTCAGAACATACCTGGGAAATCTGCACTCGATACTCATGATCGATTGTGACATCCTTGAGCCGCTGCTGAGCACTGACAATCTTTTCCTGCAAAGCCGTCTGATCACCCTGGTATTTTGCCAAAAACGCATCGGGGTCCTGATCAAATTCAGAGCGCTGCTCCACAATCTGTACCCGCTGGGCCGGGTCCTTCACCGTACGAATTTCAGCGTGCATACCAAACCGGTCTAGCAGCTGGGGGCGTAGTTCGCCTTCCTCAGGATTACCAGAACCAATCAACACAAACTGGGCCGCATGACGAATGGAAATACCCTCACGCTCTACGGTGTTGCGCCCCGAAGCCGCGGAATCCAGTAATACATCCACCAAATGGTCATCCAGCAGGTTGACCTCATCCACATAAAGTAGTCCACGGTTAGCCTTAGCCAGTAGCCCAGGTTCAAAGGCTTTCACCCCCTCAGATAGGGCTTTCTCAATATCAATCGTGCCGCAGACCCGGTCTTCCGTAGCCCCCAGGGGTAAGTCCACCATAGGCACTTTCATCGTTCCGACCGGAGGCGTCTGACCGGCAAATTCCTGCAGCACTTCAGGATCTCCAGGGGCGCGGTTAAACGGGTCATTCTCCACCACAGGAATTTCAGGCAATAAATCTGCCAGAGCCCGAATAGTGGTGGATTTGCCAGTACCGCGATCGCCCATAATCATCACACCACCAATCTTGGGGTCAATGACATTCAAGATCAAGGCGAGTTTCATATCTTCTTGACCGATAACCGCAGTGAAGGGAAAAACGGCGCGTTGGATAGAGGTGGCAGTACTCACAGGGCTTTTTAAAACGTAAGGTATTTCAAAGACTAAGCTTAATTGTGCCACAGTGCGGCTCGTCTACTGATGTCTTCAGGATCTGCTCATTTACAGCTCAGATGGATAGGTTAAGGTGTCGATGTTTGCGCCATCATGTTTTCCCTGTCGCTAGCACTGAGCCATGAGCTTTATTCACATCCGCCCAAACTGGCAACTCCCCGAAAAAATAGCCACACCAGAATCAGCCTATTTTAATCGTCGTCGCTTTCTTAAAAATTTGGCCGGTGTAGGGTTAGGCATTGCCGCCACCAGCTGCCACGGTCGGCCCTTAACCGCCCAAGGAACTGAAGCTCTAGAAAAGACCTGGGGCACCCCCC
>CALHGI010000373.1 GCA_938029995.1 uncultured cyanobacterium
CAAGCATCCCAGGCATTGTATTTGGCTAAGCTGCGAGAATCGGCTGGCGTAGGTACGCAATTAGATGTGCTGACGGCCACATCCGAACTTACTCAGGCTGAGGGTAACTGGGTCAGTGCTGCCTTAGGATACAATCGGGCACTTGCGTCCTTACGAAGAGCCGTGAGTAATTTACGCTCGACCTTATAGGTGGGGAAACGAGGATCTAAAAAGGTGGTCGGGGGTGGTGTATTGCTCTCACAATCTTAGTTAGAGCCGTCCTGTAGCTGGTTGAGGGCGGCCAGTTCCAGTTGGGTGGTCATCGCTGCATCGCTGCTACATAGTTTTTCGATCACCTGATCAGCTGTGATGAGGCGTTTTAGGACCACTTGGCCAATGGGGGTTGCGGTGGTGTCTTCGGCGAGTACCTCCACCATCAGCACGTCGTCTTCGACTTGGTAAAGCCAAAGCTGTTCTGTGGCTTCTTTGATACAGAGGCCTAACTTTTTCATGATTGGTTTGCGCTGCCAGGCAAGTTCGTTCCACAGGCCGCCAAACTCCCATACTCTGCCGGTTGTCCAGCCGTCGGACAAGAAAAAATACTTCACAGATCGCAGGTCAGGTCGAAGGGACTCTGGCATTATCTCTGGTCCTGTTGCTTTTTAACACTGGGCCGCTGAAATCTTGACGCTACCTTGTGGGATCGGATGGCTTGAGCGTTGACTCTTAAGTTGGTTCGTTGTTCTGTCCGGATTTAGGGATGAATGGAGCGGACAGTTAGCTGGTAGATGCACCCTGATGTCTGACTCCTGAGTTCTTTTAGAACTTAGGAGTTTTTTTTGTTCGTTTTTAGCCTGCGCTTAATGGTGCTTTCAAGCTTTTACAGTGGATGGGGTAGGTTTGTGATAGGTTAACGCCTGATATGGAAATCGGCGGATGTATGCGTTGATTTTGGATAAGTAAAGAGGCCGATTTGATGGCAAAGATGCGCGTAGGCTTATTGTTTGGTGGATGTTCCGGGGAGCATGAGGTATCTATTGCTTCGGCCCAGGCAATTGCTCGGGGATTAAGTTTAGAGGGCAATGCGGAAAAGTATGATGTGGTGCCTGTCTATATCCGTAAGGATGGTGTGTGGGTGATGGATGCCAAGGACGTTTTGGCATCGGGCGAGTCGCTAGTGGTGTCCGGGAACATGCCTGTAGAACCGATGGGGCGCATACCGTCAGCTACTGATGGCATCGATATTTGGTTTCCTGTGCTCCACGGTCCCAATGGGGAGGATGGCACCATTCAAGGGGTATTTGAGCTGATGCAGATGCCCTATGTGGGCTGTGGTGTTTTAGCGTCAGCGGTAGGCATGGATAAGTTGGCGATGAAATCTGCCTTTGCCCAGGTGGGCTTGCCCCAGGTGAAGTACATGGAGGTATTGCGATCGCAAGTCTATTCCAACCCCTGTATTTTCCCTAAGCTATGCGACGACATAGAAGCAGCCTTGGGCTACCCTTGCTTTGTCAAACCGGCCAATCTAGGGTCTTCGGTGGGCATTGCTAAAGCTAAGGATCGCAGAGAGCTAGAAGCTGCCCTAGATAGTGCAGCCAGCTATGACCGTCGTATTATCGTGGAGGCAGGGGTGGTCGCCCGCGAAGTGGAATGCGCCATTTTGGGTAACGATAATCCCCAAGCGTCTGTCATTGGCGAAATTAGTTTTAATGGCGACTTTTATGACTACGAAACCAAATACACCAGTGGACAAGCTGATTTAGCCATTCCGGCACCGCTGCCAGACAATATTGTGACTGTGATTCAAGAGCAGGCCATACAAGCATTTCAAGCCATTGATGGGGCTGGTTTATCCCGGGTCGACTTTTTCTACTTAGAAGCTACGGGTGAAGTCATTATCAATGAAATTAATACTTTCCCAGGCTTTACGGCCACCAGTATGTACCCAACCCTGTGGCAAGCATCGGGCATTCCATTTGATCAACTGGTGGATCAATTAATTCAGCTGGGGCTAGAGCGTACGGGAACTCCGGCCCCATCACCAGCTGTTGCCTAACTCTTGGCCTTGTCTTTCCCATGGTGTAGGTGTGATGGGGTTATCCAAACTGCCGGGCATTACAAAAATGTAAGATGTCTCCCCATGGCTGAGGATATGGCCAAAACCCTATTTATATTGGTAATACGCTAGTGTTTTGCTGGTTGTTGATCAACAAGCTTTAGTTTTTTGAGAGGAGTATCTAACATGCGAGCTATGGTGACAGCCATCTTAGCCATCGTTGCAAGTGTAATGTTTGCCATGCCTGCCTATGCAGGTGATGTGGCTGCGGGTAAGCAAGTGTTTACTAAAAACTGTGCCATTTGCCATGTGGGCGGCAGTAACGCAGTATCGTCGTCCCAGACCCTGAAACAAGAGGCTCTGGAGGCGTATTTATTTAACTACGGTCCAGAGCACAATGTGGAAGCCATTGTTTATCAGGTGGCGAATGGTAGAGGTGCCATGCCTTCCTTTCAGGGGCGCATTAGTAACCAAGCGATCGCTGACGTTGCTGCCTATGTAAAGTCTCAGTCTGAGCAGGGTTGGCCGGAATAGTTGTTTACAGTCCACAATCGTCTAAAAATGAAAAGCCTCGACTAATCTAGTCGAGGCTTTTCATTTTTAGGATTTATTTCAGCGCCTTAGGACCAACGAAAAACCTACCACTTGAGCAAATTAAACTGTTCCATATCCACCGTGTCGCGGTTGCGGTAAATCGACAGTACAATCGCCAATCCCACCGCGGCTTCAGCTGCAGCAATGGTAATGACAAATACTGCGAATACCTGCCCTTTAATTTCAGCTGGGTCCAAGTAGTTGGAAAACGCCATTAAATTGAGATTTACAGCATTTAGCATCAATTCAATGGACATCAGTACTCGAATGACATTACGGCTACTGACCAGACCATAGATGCCCACACAGAACAGTGCAGCGGCAAGAATTAAAAAGTACTCTAGTTGCATGATTTACCCAGTTTCTTCCTAAAAATTGCGTTGAGCAAGGCTGATGCGATTAATCCTGTGGTTCGCTACCCGAAGCCACCAGTTCCCGAGGACGCTCGCGTAGTGTCAAAACCTTTTGCTCATTTTCAGGCTCATCATCGGGCACATATTCGCGACGTGCCAGGATAATTGCGCCGACTAAGGCCATGAGCAGTAGAACCGATGCAAGCTCAAACGGCAGTAGGAAGTCACTGAAGAAATGCTGACCGATGACTTCAATGGCGGCTTCACCAGCCGGGACTGCTGACGATAGCTGCCAGGAGGTTGCCAGCACCATGGAACTCAGTAGGGCGAACAGTCCAGTGCAGACCGCAGCCGTTGCGGCTTTGCCAATCCATGCATTGGATACGGGTTGAAAAGCTTCCCGCTTATTCACCAACATGATTCCGAACAGGATCAAAATGTTGACGGCACCGACATAGACCAAAATTTGGGCAGCGGCGACAAACCCGGCATTAAGCAAGACATAAAGCCCTGAAATGCTGGCAAATACTAAGGCCAGTAAAAAGGCCGAGTAGACGATATTAGAAAGTAGAACCACCCCCAGGGCGGACGCTAGCATCAAGATACCCAGGATGCCTAGGGAAACGATTTGTACGCCTTCTGCTAAGTTCACTACTACTCCGATTGTGTTGGGCTGCTGTGGGTTGTAAGGAATATCAGGTTGGTCAACGACTAGCGGGATTGCTCCCTGAGCCTAATCGCTTTGGTCATCACTTTTCTCTGGTTTAGATTTCTCTAAGTCCGCCAAGATCTCTTGGGGTAGTTTACCAGCGCGGCGTGATCCTGCTGGCAGCTCATGGGGGTCCATGACACCTTTAGGTAAATAGGCCAGCTCTCGCATGGGGGTGACCATGGGATCATCTGTCACTTTATAGGGCAGACGACCGAGGGCTACGTTGTCATAGTTCAATTCGTGCCGGTCGTAGGCCGCTAATTCATACTCCTCGGTCATGGACAGACAGTTGGTTGGGCAGTATTCCACACAATTACCGCAGAAAATGCACACCCCAAAGTCAATACTGTAGTGATCGAGTGTTTTCTTCTTAGTACCTTTGTCAAAGGTCCAGTCCACCACCGGTAAGTTAATGGGGCACACCCTGACGCAGACTTCACAAGCAATACACTTGTCAAACTCAAAGTGAATGCGACCGCGATACCGTTCCGATGGCACTAACTTTTCGTAGGGGTACTGAATCGTTACGGGGCGACGCTTCATGTGGTCAAATGTGACCGATAGTCCTTGACCAATGTATTTGGCGGCTTGGACGGTTTCTTTGGCGTAATCGCCAACTTGCTTGAGAAAGTTGAGCATTGTTTTACCCTCCAAACGCAAATGGGAATGCGAGCTTGAGTGCTGCTGTGAGCAGTAGATTAACTAAGGCAACTGGGAGTAAAAACTTCCAGCCTAAATCCAATAGCTGGTCGATGCGTACGCGGGGGACAGTCCAACGTATGAGAACGGCCAAGAAAACGAGGAAATAAGCTTTGAGTAGGGTCATCATGATCCCTAGGGCAGCGGTAATCACCTGGAGCCATGGGGTGGTCTCGCTGATGCCGAGGTTGGCGGTAATAACTTCAATGGGGATGGGAAAACTCCAGCCGCCTAGGTAGAGTACCGAGACCAACATGGCCGATAACACTAAGTTAACGTAGGAGCCTACGTAAAAGAGTCCAAACTTCATGCCGCCATATTCAGTTTGATACCCGGCGACGATTTCCTCCTCTGCCTCTGGCAGGTCAAAGGGTAAGCGTTCACATTCTGCTAAGGCCGCAATCCAGAACAGTACAAAGCCGACGGGCTGTCGCCAGATATTCCAGCTCAGAATGCCGTAGCTGGCTTGCTGGTTGACAATGTCTACGGTGCTCAAGCTATTAGACATCATGACAATGGCGAGAACTGCCAGAGCTAGAGGAATCTCATAGCTAATGGATTGAGCCGTTGCCCGTAGTCCGCCGAGCAAGGAGTACTTATTGTTGGAGGAATAGCCCGACATGAGTAGGCCAATGGGGGTCACACTGGACAGGGCAATCCATAGGAAAATGCCAATGCCTAAATCTGTGATCACCATGTTTTGCCCGAAGGGCACGACCAGGTAAGACACAAAGACTGGAATAACGACGATGGCTGGCCCCAGGGTGAATAGGATGGGGTCTGCCTGGGCCGGGTTAATGTCTTCTTTAAAGATTAATTTGACGCCGTCAGCCGTTGCTTGCAGGGCCCCTAACGGACCAATATAGTCAGGGCCGATCCGTTGTTGGGCGGCGGCGGAAATTTTACGTTCTAGCCAAACGGCGATAAAAATACTGACTGTCGCGGCTATCAGGATTAATACCATTGGTAGCGGTAGCCAAAGTACTTTGGCTAAGGATGGTGGTAATCCTAATGACACGAGTATTTGAATGAAGCTCTCTTGCAGGTCGATTCCAGAACTCATACCCAGAGTGTATAGATGGAGTGGGGGCCTAAGGCCGATTTCCCCTAATGATTCTAACCCTTAATATGTCGTCAAAGGCGAAATACTCCTGTTGCAGCAATAGGAATTACTACTTATAGGCATAGATCAAACGTTAGCCACATAAAAACCCCCCCTGATATGCATCAAGGGGGGCTGGAGTTCCTGAAAATCGTCACTGAAATAAGTTTCGTTGGATTTCTAAGTATTGACAAGAGGGGTGATGCCCATCACCCTGCATGATACGAATTTATACGGAGCTGTTACGTCCGGAGGTTGGAGC
>CALHGI010000374.1 GCA_938029995.1 uncultured cyanobacterium
GATGATGTTTTTTCTTCATATGCTCCGTAATATCAGAACGACGCAGGCGCAACTGAATATCTTCTAATAGCTTTCGGTTGGTTGACATCAAATCGGCAATCAGGCCAAAAATCCAGCATTGAACGCCAATTAAAATCAAAATGGCGGAAAAGATCAGACTGGGAATATGGCTGCGGCCCGTTTGCTCAAAGGTCATGACAAACAACCATACCCAGCGGACGCTGATCAAAAAGCCCAGGCCAAAGGGAATGGCTCCCAAAATGGTAAAAAACGACAGGGGGCGATAGGTAATAAAGATGCGCAGAATGGTAAATAAGGACCGCTGCACATAGGATGCAATGCTTTTGACCAATCGCGATGGGCGCAGGTAGCCGTTGGTGCGAATGGGCACCGAGGCCACCGCCATGCCCTTTTGCCCCGCTTGAATGATGGTTTCTAGGGTGTAGGTGTATTCGTTAAATACGTTGAGCTGCATTGCCGCATCGCGACTGATGGCGCGAAACCCGCTGGGGGCGTCGGCGACCGGGGTGTTACTGGCCACCCGCACGGCCCAGCTGCCCATGCGCTGCAACAGCTTTTTGATGGGGGAAAAGTGCTTAATTTCCATAATCGGCCGTTCCCCCACCACAATTTCTGCCTCCCCTCGGACGATGGGCTCGATGAGTTTAGGGATATCGGCGGCGCAATACTGGTTATCGGCGTCGGTATTGACGATGATGTCGGCCCCGGCCTTGAGGCAGGCGTCTAACCCGGCCATAAAACCTCGGGCCAGCCCCTGGTTGTGGTCAAAGCTGACGACGTGATCCACCCCCCATTCTTTGGCGACATCTACGGTGCGGTCAAGGCTGCCGTCGTTAATAATTAACCATTCCACCCGATCCACACCAGCCACCTGTCGCGGCAGTTCTGACAGGGTTACCCCTAGGGTGTTTTCTTCGTTGTAGCAGGGAATTTGAATAATCAGTTTCATAGGAGGATGCGTTAGGGCTGGGGGTCGGTCAAACAGGCTAAGGAGTTAGGTGGAGATGGGAAAGTAATTAATTTTGAACCCAAACTTTTGCTTTGGTTGGGGACGATTGACTCCCCAACTAATCCCAAAACGCCGTGATCAAAATTCCAGGCTGAGTTAAAAGGGAATTGTGCTCGATTGTAACGAAATCGGGGGTTTCAGCCCGATGCGCCAGCTCAGACGGAGGAGCCATAGCCCCAGGCTGACCATGGAGGTTGCGATCGCAACACCGACCCAAGTAGGAATCCCAGCTGCAGGCAAAAACCACCACCACACCGCCACAATTCTCAACAACTCCGCCTTAGATTGCTCCCCCGCCGGCGGCGGCTGCCCCACATTGCTAATAATCTCTTGCACCGGAGTACTAAAGGCATCGGCCAGCTGGCGACCAGCGGCGGCCCACACATTAAAAATCGGTGCTTGGGATGCATCGCTCCACAGGGATAGGGTTTGCATCAGCAGTGCCGTATCCTGATCTGCTATTTCAGCAAAGTAGCGCTGGTAGAAGGTGAGCAGCGTGGGGGCATTAACCAAAAATCCCAACACCATCAGCCCCACTAGGGGCATGCGCCAGCGGCGGCCCAACAGCCCCACGGTGACCATCAAAGCCGGGATAATGGGCACCAAAAACCGAGGGCCCCAGTTCCAACCGTTAAAGTCCCAGCCGCTGTGCAATAGCCAAAAACTAGCCACAATACCCCCCAGGGCGACAAATTCTAGCTTGCGCTGACGCCACAGCACCCATAGGCCCACCAAGGCCAAAATTGTCGGCGGACAGTACCAAAACATGCCCCCGCCGCTACCGGGACTAATCCACTGTCCCAAGGCCCGCATTAAAAAACCATCGAACCCCAGCTGGGAGGTATCTTGCCCCGCCGAGGTAATGCTGCCAAACCGTGCATAGTTATAGGCCAGGTAGAGACCCACCCCCACCACCGTGCCAATGCAGGGGGCTAAAATGCGATCCCAGCTGCAGCGTCGCAGTAAAAAATATAGGGCCAGCACCGGCCCCAACAAAATACCCGCTGGTTTAGCAGCAATGGCCATGGCGGCCAGCAGTCCAGTGCCCCAATGGCCCCACCGCGACTGCCCAAAGGCCAAATACAACGCCAGGGTAATAATGAACCCTAACAGCGGCTCCGCAAAGAACTCCCGGGCATAGACCATGGCCGCCGTGCAAAAGGCATAGGCCACGGTCGCCATAAATGCCCCCCGGCGCGCTCCCCCCAGCTGCAGAGTCATGGCATAAACCAGCACCGCCGTTGCCGCCGTCAGCACAATATTCAGCAGCAAACCACAGGCCGCAGACGTGTACTGCACCGGCAGATTGAGCAGATTGCCCAGGGTCATACCCACCCAGACAAAGGGGGCTGCAAACACTGGCAATAGGGGATAGCGAATGGAATAAAACTGACCGTCTGGCCCTTGGATGCCTCCGGCCCCAGCTGGAATCGAGAAATTACCTTTTTCGATCAGCGACTGGGACATGTGGAGCATGTCGTTGCCATCCACTCCCCAAATACCCGGTTTGAGGAAGGCCAAATAAATCAAACAAATAGCAAAAAATAAAGCAATGGTCGGCCATCCAAAGATCTGATGGTGCTCTTCCGATGGGTCCTGTACCTGGCCAATCATAGTTAACTTTGATTATGGGGCAGCTATTTACAATATTGGTCACCCATGCTGATCAACAGTCGTGACCAACATGGTCCTAAGACCATGGGCTTAAACGCACCAAAACTTCTTTACCTATCATGCCCGTTGTTTTAGTGGGAGACCGCAAAATGTCAATTTAGTCGGTTCCATGTCCCATGGAGATCCCATTTTTAATGGAATGTCCATGGGGCGCTGGCTCCTGACTGCTGATCACGTCTGCCGCCATAGGGCAATGCCCCCCAGCAATCCCATCACATTGGGCACAATTTCAATGTTGGAAGGTAACTTAAGGGTGATATTTTTAGCCTCTCCACCGCCAATGTAGAGCCGATCGTAGTTGAACAGATGTTCAAGGGCCGCTATGGCCTTCTTCAACCGGCGATTCCACTTTTCCTTACCAACTTTTTCTAAGGCTGCGCGGCCTAGCTGTTCTTCGTAGGATTCTGTTTTGCGAAAACGATGGTGGGCCATTTCTAAATTGGGCACCAGATGGCCATCAACAAACAGGGCAGAGCCAAACCCGGTACCGAGGGTAATGACCAGCTCCACGCCCGCCCCTGAAACCGCACCAAACCCTTGGATGTCGGCATCGTTGGCCACCTTTGTGGGTCGCTGCAGCTGCTGGGTTAAGCGTTCAGCCAGG
>CALHGI010000375.1 GCA_938029995.1 uncultured cyanobacterium
TAAATCGATCAGTCAGCCTTAAATTAGCCGTTCCTAGCCCGTAACATAGCCACGCACTCGATTTACTCGCCATAAAGGGTAGTAAGCCGGAACCACAAACAAACGCTCCACTTATTCAATGCTGAACCATAACCTCAAAAGGTCAATCCATGGAGAGCCATCCATAGGGTACCTCGAAAAAAGGTCTTGGCTAAATTCTTACACCGTTTTCCCGCATTGGAGCGCTCCACCATCCAGCGGGCAGCGACAGGACAGACAGCCGATGGTAGCCATGCAACAATCGGGCATTGGCGTAGGGTGCTGTGGGGCCGATTGTTGCATAATTAAGTAAGGCTAATGACATTCACCCACTCAGCATTGTGGCATGGATGGAATCACTATCAGAGGCGCAATCATGACAGCGGAAGCTACCCCTGCTCCTAGCAGCTCCATTAAACTTGAACCCAGCTGGAAAGCGGTGCTAGCAGATGTGTTTGCGACCCCCAACATGCAGGGGCTAAAAAAATTTTTAACAGCAGAAAAGGCTGCTGGCAAAATAATTTACCCCCGTGGCTCACTCATTTTCAATGCCATGAACAGCACCCCCTTTGACCAAGTCAAAGTAGTGATTCTCGGACAGGATCCCTATCACGGACCGGGACAGGCCCATGGCCTCAGTTTTTCTGTCCCCGAGGGTGTTGCCCCACCGCCGTCCCTACGCAATATTTTCAAGGAAATTGAACAAGACCTGGGGATTAAACTCGCTAACCACGGGTGCCTCCAAAGCTGGGCGGATCAAGGGGTGTTGCTACTGAACAGCGTACTAACTGTAGAACAACATAAAGCCGCTTCCCATAGGGGCCAAGGCTGGGAACAATTCACGGATACCATTATCAGTCGATTAAACGAACAACGTAAGAATCTGGTTTTTCTACTGTGGGGCAGCTATGCCCAACAAAAGGGAAAGTTTATTGATCGAGAACGACATTTCGTCCTTAAATCACCGCACCCTTCGCCACTATCAGCCCACCGTGGTTTTTTTGGTAACCAGCATTTTTCAAAAGCCAATGCCTATTTGCAAGAA
The DNA here is from genome assembly GCA_938029995.1 of uncultured cyanobacterium. Classification (GTDB taxonomy): domain Bacteria; phylum Cyanobacteriota; class Cyanobacteriia; order Phormidesmidales; family Phormidesmidaceae; genus Leptothoe. Next base: position 1,064 of record CALHGI010000375.1, read on the forward strand.
CATGGCATTGAGCCCATTTCCTGGTCGCTTTAACCGTTTAATCATCCATCCGTCAAAATAAACCGATTAAGCCCCCCCGATTAAGCCCCCCATGCGCCCGTTCAACCATTGCTAAAGACCTGATTCAACGTACCCACAGACCATCGCTGTAGCACGGTCAGACTGTTGCTTCCTTTTTAACCCTCCCAGGGTGGCACAGGTTGGAACCGTTCCAGCAAAAAATCAATCATGGCATGGACTTTCGGTGCAATGATCCGACGGCTGGGATAAAGCAGCCAGATGGCAACATCCACAGCCAATGGGAATTCCGGCATTACTTCGACCAGTCGTCCAGATTTCAAGCTTGCGCTGGCGTTCCATAGGGATTTTATGCCAATTCCCATCCCCTGCTCCAGCATGGTGCGCAGTGCTTCACCATCATTAACCACAAATGAAAGCGGAACAGTGATGGTCTGTTCGTTTTCAAACTTCCACTTAGTATATTCAGCCAGGCTGACACATTGATGCCCTAAAAGATCATCAGGCGTTGTGGGAGAACCATATTGTTCGAGATAGGCAGGAGACGCAACGAGGAGACGCCGATCTGAAGCTAACTTTCGCATAATGAGACGACTATCCACCAAGGGTGCATTGCGAATAATTAGGTCATAGGCCCCTTCGACTACATCTAGAACAGCATCCGATAGTCGCAAGTCAAGGCTGACCCGGGGATAGCGGGCATGGAAATCGGCCAATGTGGGAATGATATACATCCGTCCAAAGGAGCCAGGCATTGTTATTCGCAGTAATCCCTCGGCGGCAGCCCCCTCCCCCTTGACGGCACTAAGACCGGTTTCTAGCGTTTCTATGATCTGTTGCGCATAGGGTAAAAACGCATCGCCATCTGTGGTTAAGGAGACGGCTCGGGTCGTTCTGTTGAACAACCGAAAGCCAATGGTTTCTTCAAGTTTGGCCAGGCGAGCACTGGCACTGGCCGGTGAAAGGGAAAGGTCCTGCGCCGCCGCCGAAACACTACCAAGCGCTGCAATCCGCAGAAATAAACGAAGCGATAACGTATCTGGCATGGCTGATCCCCGTTACAACGTTAGCGCTGAGATGTCGATCAATGGCCAAGGGGCTAAACCAGTCCATGGCCTACACAGCTGGGTGCCCATGGGTTAGGCCGTAGATGATTACTGCGCGATCGCAACCCTCTATTTATCAAAAATATCCGAATTATCATTTTGCTTCAAGCCTATTTATCTTTTTTATTCAAATAATGATCAGGTGGGTAACGCTGCCATCAATGACCAGGAGCTAAGTGGCCTATTGTGTAATCTCCGATTGCCCCTATAGGATGATGCTTGCCAGCTCAATTGGAACAGTGCCCCAGGCATTCTTGTTCTATTTTATCTACGGGGAGAGGTGGGGCGAAAAAATAGCCCTGACCAAAGTCACACTTTAGGTTCTGAAGCCAGG
>CALHGI010000376.1 GCA_938029995.1 uncultured cyanobacterium
CCCTCAATCCAACATTCAAGTCCAACACGTACCCGGTCGATCGTTCGACCTAGCGCTACTTACTATGCCATTACCTGTCACCCCTGCAACATAATCAGGGATTCAGAATTCATCCCCATCGAACTCCATCACCTGGGATCAATCCCACCGATGACTCACTCGCTGTCGGGGGAGACCGTGGGGCCTAGCTCGGCCACATAATTACTCAAGCTAATCCAGTTTTCTACACTGAGCTGCTCCGGCCGCACCTGGGGGTTTAGGTCCATGGATTCTAGGGCCGCATTCACGTGCTCCCGTTCCACCAGGCTCTTTAAATTGTTACGCAGCATTTTTCTCTTTTGGGAGAACCCTTGTTTGACTAGGGTTTCTAGCAGTTTCGGTTGGATGGCCTGTTGGGGAAATGGGCGGGGCCGCAGCCGCACCACTGCCGACTCAACCTTGGGGGCCGGCTTAAAGGCGGATGAGGGCACCGGGCAAATCAGCTCGCACTGGGCCAAATACTGGACCCGTACGGACAAACCATTAAACGCCTTAGTGCCAGGCTCGGCACAAAGCCGATCTGCGATTTCCCGTTGCACCATCAGCACAATGGACTCATAGGGGTGGGGATTGGGCTGGCGAATGCGACCCAGGAGCTTTTCTAAAATTGGCCCCGTAATGTAATAGGGAATATTCGCCACCACCTTATTGAGCGGTTGAAAATGGGGATAGTCCCCTAGGGCTGCCGCCAAATCCACATCTAAAAAGTCCCCCTCTATTAGATGTAGGCGTTCCGATGCTTGGAACTGTTGGCGCAGCTGCTGCACCAGATCCCGATCTACTTCCACGGCGACAACGGCCTGGGTAAACGGCACAATCCCTTTAGTGAGCACCCCTTGTCCTGGACCAATCTCTAATACCCGATCGGTCATGGACAGCTCCGCCGCCGCTAGAATCTGGTTTAAAATTTGAGGATCGCGCAGCCAGTGCTGACCAAACCGTTTGCGAGGTCGAGGCATAAAAATGCAGGTATTGAATCGATTGCGCCGCCCATAGCCATTGTTATCTATAGCTTTCAGCGATCACATATGGCTGGAGCCATGGGCGCAAACGTTTATTCTATAGCAGTTCCTGAAGGCGACACCTACAATTCGCTCAGGCAATGGGCAATGGTGAGTACACTAGAGATGCAGATGGATTTGGATCAGGGCCATGGCTGAACAACAAAATGAATTGAGTGGCGAAGATACCGCCAGGGCTCAGAAAAAGCCAACGACTCCCCTCAGCTGCTTTAGTGGCTCTTTTATGGCAGGCACCCTGGGCATCCTTTGCTATCGCATGATGGTGGCCATTGCCACCACCTTTGCGGCCAAGCCCGTGGTGTCGGATAAAGCCGTTGTGCTGAATATTTCAGTGGCGGTGCGCACCCTGGTGGTTGGCATTGTTGCCTTGGGGGCCGGTGTATTTGGCATCGCCGCCGTGGGCCTATTTTTGTTGGGTATTCAGTTACTTGTAAAGAAGCTCAATAACAGCGACGCGACGGCCTAGGGCCGCGTTAAAGCCTCCAGGTCAACTGTCTGCCCATGGCAAACCAGAGGAGCCGTCCTGGGTGAATGGCTCCCCGCAATACCTCTAGCCGTAAATATTTGTTGAGCAACAGACGGCCCAGACCTTTAATCCGGCCATAGGTCCGTTCCTTGAGCACGGTTTTGTAGGGTGGGGTAAAGGCCAGGGGACCATACAGCACATCGGCCCGGTGGGTGGTGCTGAGGTTGTTTTGCCGATGTTCTGGGTTGGGGATGCCGCCGTGTTCGCCGTAGTTGCGCCAGGGGACATAGTTGTGAAAGTTGCGATCGCGCAAATAATACTCAATGCCAGAGTCCCAGGGGGTGTAGGTTTCTGGCCCTGGATCAGCCTTAACGCTTTCCGCCAGTTCAATCAGGCGCCAAGCGCTCTGCTTGGTTACCACATAGGCCACCATGGATGTGGAATACCCTTCGGCATACCCCTGGTCTGTGATGTGGTAAATCTGGGCAGCACAGGTATAGAGCCAAGCAATCCCCAGCTGAGGATCTAACGGATCGTAGGGTGGGGGCAGCTGGGCAAAGTTGGCGACAGGTACGAAGTCCGCTTCCACAATTAGCGTGGGCTGTTCCGACAGCAGCGCCCGTTCCCAAGCCTTACGATGATTCAGTAAACACAGATAGCTAGGGGAATAGGTTTTATAGTCTGCGCGATGAACCTGACGCAGCACTTCCCCTGGGCAGCCTGCACGGGTAAAAAAGTTGGCTAGCTCAGTCGTATCCTCTTGGTAGGCCAGGATAAATATTTGGCCCACACCGTCCACCAAGGATTTTGCCATTATCCTAATCCCTATCTAGTGCTGGGTTTGCCCATGGGTGCCATGGGTGCTATGCTAACCGGCTAACCTTACGGCAGCTCCACCGACGTTGGTTTCGCAATGTGGGGCAGCCCCCAGCCCAACTTCTCACGCAGTACCTTAAAAAACTCTGGGTCCTTGAGACGCACAAACTTGGCCGGGAACTTGGCCTCCTGCAAACATACTTGATCGCCAGGGGCAACGTAGCAGCCCGCATTGCCATCCACCACCATCACCAGAGGGTCCGGGTTGGCTGAAGACACACTAACCCGCTCCGCGCTAGGAAACACCAGCCCCCTAGCGGCCAAGGAATGGGGGCATATGGGAATCAGCTGTAGGACCGATACCCCTGGGGTTATCACCGGCCCCCCCGCCGACAGGGAGTAGGCGGTCGAGCCCGTTGGGGTAGACAAAATAATGCCATCCGCCGCAATATCCACCGGAGCATGGCGACCAATGGTCACCTCAAAATGGCACATGCTGGTGAGGGGCTCCCGATGAAGCACCACCTCATTTAGGCACAGGGCCTCCCAGATGGTTTCGCCGTCGCGGACTAGCTGAACGGCCACCATGGTGCGCTCTTCAATTTGATAATTACCCGCCAGTACTTGCTCGAGTGCATGGGGGAGCTGATTGAGATAGGTCTCTGTCAAAAAGCCCATGTGCCCCGTATTCACCGCCAATAGGGGGATCCCCAAGGGAGCCACTTGGCGAAAGGCCGATAGCACCGTACCGTCGCCCCCCAGCACAATGGCAAAATCCATGGCATCGTCAAAGGCCGCCGGGACTAAGGCTTCAATGGGGGTTAATGTGGGTGGTTTCTCCGCAGTGGCATAGCCCAGCAGACCCCCTAAGCCCGTTGCCGTCTCTACCTGGCAACCGTATGCCTCAAGCTTAATTGTGAGTTCCTGACTAACTTGACAAGCGACGGGTTTGACATCGTTGTATATGATGCCAACCGTTTTGCCAGTCTTTGCAGGAGGGCGATGTTGGGGGGGAACGTTCTTAGAAACCGAGGGCACGTTCAGTATCCGACCTATATTTATATCCTTTAGGCTACCGTCTTTAGCTATGTCTTGAACAGGGCGCTGCCCCGAGTTGCTCCGAATTTTTCTCGGGGATGGGGGTAGCTCTTGGGCTAAGAGGTGGCTATCTTATCTTTAAAGGTACTTTTTGCATTCTTGAACCTGTGACTACTCAACGTTTACCTCAAACCACTGCCCACGTGCGTATCACTTACCATTCCTGGCAACAGGGCAAGCTCGAGGGCGAAGTCAATGCTAATGAGTTTGTTTGGGAGTTTCAATGGAAGTTTCGGGGTGGCCAGCTGACGGTGGAGCCATCCCTGGGGCGCGCCTTAATTCAAGAACCCCTGGGCCGTTTTCTGGAACGGTTCGACTATCAACTAGAACCGGGAGGAGACTATTCCTTCACCATTCGTGCTGAACTATAGCACCGGCCGTGCACCATGGTGGGCAGAACACCGTCCAACGTACATAGCCGACTTACGTTTGAAAATTTGGGGCTGATAGAGCACTTGTCGGTAGAGTGGTTTAAGGTGGTCAACCACGTCTAAGGGAAAATTACCTGTATTTTTCCTAGGGGGGAACGATCGTTTTGGACGTGCCCCAGGCTGAACCCCTTGTCAGAATATCGGTCTAACCCAGCTGTCCTATGGAAACGTTATCTTCCGCTCCGTCGGCGACTACGACATTACGTCCAGATTATCGTTTGTCACTGGCGGTGCTGTTTGTGGGCCTGGGCTTGGTGTTGGCCCAATCCTTGTGGTTGCAGCGCCCCTGTCCATATGTGCTGTTCATGGGCCTTTGCCTGGGGGCTGTCCCACTGTGGGTGGGGCTGTTAATTACTTTGCTAGGGTTATTTTTAGGGATACAGACGACCCTCATCCGCCTAACGTTTACTGAGACGGAATTACAGGTCTGCCGTGGTACGACCATTTTGCGCCAGTTTCCCTATGGGGATTGGCAGATTTGGACTATCTTTTGGAGGCCGGTCCCCATTTTGTTTTACTTTCGCGAAGTTCAGAGCATTCATTTTCTGCCCATGTTGTTCAGTCCGGCGGAGTTGCGTCACCAGCTAGACCAGCATTATGCCGCCGTGGCTGCCACCCCAACGGGGACGCCCGAATAGCGATGTCTGTCCCCGTGTAGCCTTAGCCCTTATCCCGTAACGCGCCAAGCCTATGCCGCCTGAAGAGTTTTCTGATCCAGCGTCCAAGCCAACTAACGATATTCCGTTACCCCCCCTGAAATCCTCTAGCCAGACCGTGGATGCTAATATGGCTCGCCTAGTACAGGCGGGGCTACAGGATCTAGAAAGCCGTCGTCGGGCATTACTCCAAGAGATCGAACAGCTAGAAAGCCGTCGCGATCGCATCAGAGCTGAGATGCGCACGACCTTTGCTGGAGCTTCCCAGGATCTGGCCGTGCGGCTACAGGGCTTTAAAGACTATCTGGTGGGCAGTTTGCAGGACTTGGCCACCTCCGCTGAGCAGTTAGATTTGGCCCCACCGGCTGCCCCACCGGCTGCCCCACCGCCTGGGGCGATGACCCCACCTTTCCCCGGGGCTGATCGGGCGGGACGTCCGGGGGCGCAGCCCCCATCGTCGGCACCTGCGGCCGATCTCTCCACCACAGCGTTCTCTCTCCAGCGGTTTGAAGAACATCGCGATCGGGTGCGCAGCCTCATTGACCAGTACCGCACCCGACCCGATTACTATGGACCGCCTTGGCAGATGCGTCGCACCTTTGAAACGATCCACGCCGACCGTGTGTCCAATTGGTTTTTTACCCAAGGGGGGCGGGGGGCCGTCACCAGCTTGGGCAGCCGCTTACAAAATGTCGTGGTGGCCTCGGCGGCCATATCTGCGCTTTATGCCATCTATGGCGACCGACTATGCAATATGGTGCTGGCGAATACTCCCGAGCGCTTGGGGGAATGGAGGCGCTGGCTCCAAGACTGTTTAGGCATCTCCCGGTCCGACTTTGGCGCGAACCGGGGCATTATGCTGTTTGAGTCGCCGGAGTCCATGGTGCAACGGGCTGAGCGGTTGATGGACAATGGCTATCTACCGATGTTGATCATTGATGAATCTGAGAACAACTTGCCGCTGGCGGCGCTGCGGTTTCCCTTGTGGTTAGTGTTTGCCCCTGATCCGAACAATCCGGCCCAGGATGATTATTACTATCAGAATTGAGGTGATGGGGGCGGGGTTTTCCAAAGGGACACATATACACCTACACTAAAATCGGCACTGGTTTTGAAGGATTGATGACCTCATGATTTGGTGGATTTCAGGTGGTTTGCTGATATTGGCCTATTTGCTGGGATCGTTGCCCACGGGGTTTCTGATCGCCAAGGTGGTTCAAGGGATTGATATTCGCGACCATGGCTCAGGTAATACAGGAGCCACGAATGTTTTTCGAGTAGTGGGAAAACAGGCTGGTATTACGGTGTTGGCCATCGACCTGATTAAGGGATTAACCGCTGTTTTACTGGCCAGATTGGTCCTGGCCCATGTGGACGATGGCGGTTTGGGCCTTTCCACGTGGGTGCAAACCTTAGCCGGATTATTAGCCATTGTGGGGCATAGCCGTTCCGTGTGGTTGAACTTCACGGGGGGTAAGTCAGCCGCCACCGGCCTAGGGGTGATATTGGCCTTGGCTTGGCCCGTTGGTTTGGGTACGGCTGCCGTGTTTGGCCTGGTGTTTGGCCTATCCCGCACCGTTTCCCTAGGGTCAATTTCGGCCGCGACAGCTGCGCCGGTACTGATGTTTTTGACAGCCCAGCCCTTGCCTTTTATGTTGCTTGTCTTGTTGGGCGGTATTTATGTGATTGTCCGTCACCGCAGCAATATTTCCAGGCTGCTAGCGGGAACTGAACCTAAATTGGGCAATCCATAGGGGCGTTGCAGGGCAACAATGTCCCTATGGATTGCCCAATTCCCGTGAACGGCTGCTAGCGGCTCTGACTGCTTCAATTACAGCCGAGCGCATGCCTAATTCTTCCAAGCAGGCAATCCCAGAAATGGTGGTGCCACCGGGGCTGGTGACCCGATCTTTCAGCACGGCTGGATGCATACCCGTTGTTTTCAGGAGCTGAGCGGTGCCGAGCACCGTCTGTAGGGCAAGTTTATTGGCGGTTGACCGGGATAGACCTGCGGCCACACCTCCATCGGCCAAGGATTCGATCATGATGGCAACATAGGCAGGGCCAGACCCCGATAGGCCTGTTACCCCGTCCAGTAGGGGTTCGGCTACTTGCACCACGTCGCCCACGGCACTAAAAATTTGGCAGGCGAGTTCCATGTGCTCTGCCATGGCCCGATTACCGATGGCCACTGCCGTCATGCCACAGCCTACCGTTGCGGGCGTATTGGGCATGGCCCGAATGACTGGCCAACCAGGCACTGATTTTTCTAGGCGGGATAGTGCCACACCGGCCAAAATGGAAATTAGCAGGGGCGGTTCGCCAACGCTGGCATCGGCAAAATCTTTAACAACCGTGTCAAAAACCTGGGGCTTGATCGCCAAAATGACGGTATCGCCGTGGATAACCGCCTCACGATTGCTATGGGTTGTGCGAATACTGTATTGCTCAGTGAGTAACTGTCGTCGCTCATGGGATAAATCAGCCACCAAAATCGATTCTGGCGCATACATTCCCTTAGATAGTAAGCAGGATAATAGGGCTTCTCCCATTACGCCGCCACCGATAATGCCGAGTTTAGCAGGCAATGATCTAAGGCCTCCTAGTGAGCTTATAGCTCCATAAGAATACCGTGAAATGGTTCCATAACCGGTTTCATTGGCAACGGTAGCTAGGGCGATGCTGAGAAAACGAAGGGAACGAGTCCTGCCTTAACGTTTTACTGTTTGACCAGCTCACGCAGACAGACTAATTGAGATCGCCCTAGGCTCTACCTGTGCCGATACATCCCTAGGCCATGCGAGCCACTTGCTCAGTTGCCCAAGCGGGGGTGGGCGCAGCGGAAGGCATGGCGGGCTCTTCCATGGGTAGGTTGTCTTCACCATCAATGGGCATACTGACCTGTACGCAATTGGGGGTGAACAGGAAGATGCTTTCGCCAATGCGCTCTTGGTGACCATCCATGGCGTAGGTCCCACCGGCAACAAAGTCAACGGCACGCTGGGCTTGGTCTGGATCCATGATTGTTAGGTTTAGGACCACAGACTTACGTTCCCGTAGGGCTTGGATGGCCTGGGGCATTTCCTCAAAGGAACGGGGCTCCATCACAATCACTTCAGACACGCCATTAA
>CALHGI010000377.1 GCA_938029995.1 uncultured cyanobacterium
TTGAAAATCCCGAAACAGGTTGGATCGAATTGGCCCAGCAGCCTGTGTGTGGACAGGGGGCTGTGGTTCCACCGGAACGGCGTGATGTGGGCATTGTGTTTCAGGATTACGCCCTATTTCCCCATCTATGTGTGATGGATAATGTGGCCTTCGGTCTGAAGCACCTCAGCCGCCATCGACGGATGCCCCATGACCAGATTCACACCCTGGCCCAAGAAGCGATTCGTTTGGTGGGGTTAGCCGGGTTTGAAACGCGCTATCCCCACGCCCTGTCAGGGGGTCAACAGCAGCGGGTGGCCTTGGCTCGGGCCCTGGCGCCTCGACCGTCCCTAGTGCTCCTGGACGAACCGTTTAGTAATTTGGATGTTCAGGTGCGGCTGTACCTGCGCCAAGAAGTTCGGAGCATTCTCAAAGGGGTGGGAGCTTCAGGAATTTTCGTCACCCACGATCAGCAGGAGGCGTTGGCCATTGCCGACCGGGTGGCGGTGATGCGGGCAGGGCGCATTGAGCAGTTGGCCAGTCCTGAGGAAATTTACGGGCAACCCGCATCCCGGTTTATTGCTGATTTTGTCACCCAGGCAAACTTTGTTGATGCCCACCGTTCGACGGATGGCTGGCAGACGGTGCTGGGGATCGTGGATCATGCCATGGTACAGCCCACCCCCGCCCGTTCAGGCAGCCTCATGCTGCGTCAAGAAGAGCTGCACCTACAGGCGGTTGACGCGGGGGATACGGCGTTGATTATTTGCGATCGCGAATTCCTAGGCCGGGAATATAAATACACCCTTTGCCACCCCACCCAAGGCAATCTCAAGGCTCGCACCCCAGCCCGCTTTGCCATTGGCGATAGCGTGCAAGTCACCGTTCAGCCCAATTCCCACGGATTGCAAATATTTGACTAAACCGGGCGCAGTAGGGTTGGCAGGATTGGCCCCTTTACCTTGGGTTGACCCACTAGCTGTGGCAGAAACTGCCGCAGCAACCAAATCACCGGTGTACTGACAACAAAACTAATCAACGTCAACACCGTACAAAACAGCAGCACCGTCCACCAATGATCAAAAAACGAAAGCCCGATCCTTGTGACCATAGGTTTAGTAAACCCGGCAAAGAAAAAGTTGATCCCCAAAAGAATCAACGTATTCTGACCGATAAACACCAGGCGTTTATCGCCAGACATCCATAGGGCAAGACAAATAACGGCTAAAGCCCCGGTGATAGCGGTCAATCCAAACAAAAAGAGATTGCCATGGCTCACAACGGCCATCAATACCAGGGGCCTATGCTCTTCCGAAAAAGGACCCTGATTTAAATCAAACAGTGCCATGGTCGCCATTAGGGCCACCCCTAAGCCCACATAGCGATAAAACGAACGTTGCAGCAGCTCAATTAGCCTTAGTTGCCTGAAAAGAATGCCCACCTGATAAAAGAAAAAGCCAATCAAGGCTTCGTTCAGGTACCAGGTGTTGAGCCCCCTCAGGGGAAGGGGGGCCACTCTATGTTGATAAAGCCCCAAATAGTAACCAATGACTAAGATAACCAGCGCCGTCCCCGTCCGTTTCCACCCATTGGTTTTCAGTAGAGGCTGCAGCCAATAGTTCAACAACTCCACGGTAAACAGACAGACCAAAAACCAGGTGATGAAATTCGCAAACGGATAGCCCGAGAGCACATCCCAAAGTATGCCTCCAGCCCGATAACGTCCAGCAAAGCTGGCATCCCCCGCCACCGTACTCTCCAGAAACCGAATCCCCAGGGCCACCAGATTAAAAAATAGGGCTGGCAAAATGCGGACTAACAGTCCTCGAGTTAAAAATAATGAAAATTTTAGTTGCTTATCTCGACATAAAAACCCCGACAAAATAAAAAACAGGGGCATATGGAAGGCATAAATGAACTTGTACTGAGAAAAGGCAGCGGTCCCCACCACAAACCCCTGCATATCGGCAATCCTCTCCACAAAGTGACCGTAGTACACCAAAAACATGCCATAGGCTTTTGACGCGTCTAGCCAGGGCAGACGGCTGGAGCGGATAGAAATCTGAGGGGGCAGGTCAGTGGACTTATCAGTAGCGAGTAAAGACGGTGACATGACAAATCAGGATCTCCGTTTAACAGAGTATTTTCACTTAGCACCCTGACTCAAATTCATACCTAACCTAGGTATTTTTAAGGAATAATAAGTAATTTTTTCGTGAAGCCGAGAAAATATCGGCTAAGCGAGCGAAACATTCAGCAAATTGCTGTAGCCTCCATGGGTATTGAGTTCAGGACGTCTTTTGTCCTGAACATTCAGACCTGATTCATCCGTGAAAATAACTACTGCCCTAGGTGATCCAACAATGCTTGACGCATGACATCCACAGGGGCCGGCTGCTGCGTCCATATTTCTAGGGCCGCAGCGCCCTGCTGCACTAGCATTTCTAAACCATCAAAGGTCACCAGGCCGACCCCACGAGCCTGCTGCAAAAATCGAGTGGGCCGTGGGGTATAAATCAGGTCATAGGCAATCGCCTGGCTGGGGAGCAAATTAACTTGCCCATCGGTTAAGGGGGATACCTCCGGCTTAGGAGCCATGCCAACGGGGGTGGAGTTCACCACTAAACCCACCCTGGGCAGCAGATCATCTAGCTGGTCCCAAGGATGGACTGAAATATTGGGTTTAAGGGGAGACTGTTGCCAGCTTTGGGCAAAGGCTGTCAGCTTCGCACCATTGCGTCCCACCACCATAATTTCTGGAACCCCCAGCTGATGACAGGCGGCGACCACGGCCCGAGCCGCACCGCCATTGCCTAAAATCATCGCTGGTGACTGGCTCCAATCCCGTTCCAAGGCTTGTAACGGAGCCAAAAAACCAGCGGCATCGGTGTTGGTGCCCCACCAGATACCATCGCGCCACCAAACGGTATTAACCGCCCCAATGGCCTGGGCAACATCAGAGACGTTGGCCAATAGCGGCATAATGGTTTGCTTGTGGGGAATGGTGATGTTGAAGCCTTGCAAACCAACGGCGGCAAACCCATCAATGGCGGTTTTAAGCCGATCTGGGGCAATGGGAAACGGCAAATACACATAGTCAAGGCCCAGGGTTGCGATCGCAGCGTTGTGCATAATCGGCGACATGGAGTGCTTGACCGGATAGCCAATCACCCCTAGTAGCTGCGTGGTTCCTTTGATCATTATTATCGGGATGCGTAGGGTTCCCAATTACTTATAATGAAACCTGCTACCTGGCAAGAAGCCTTTATTTTTCGCTCAATCCACCACCCGTTCTAACTACCGCCGTGACTGTTACCCCGCTTTCCACTTCCATTCCAGCCAACCTGACCGCCCCTGAGGCCCGCCCCGATAAGTTAGGTCGTTTTGGCCGCTTTGGTGGCAAGTATGTACCCGAGACCCTGATGCCTGCCCTGGTGGAACTGGAGGAGGCCTTTTATACCTATCGCAACGAGGCAGGGTTTCAAGACGAACTCAACGGACTGCTCAAGGATTATGTGGGTCGGGCCAATCCCCTATATTTTGCCGAGCGTCTGACTGATTACTACGCCCGTCCCGACGGCAGCGGTCCCAAAATCTATCTCAAGCGCGAAGACCTCAACCACACCGGGGCCCACAAAATCAACAACGCCCTGGGCCAGGTGCTCTTAGCCAAGCGCATGGGCAAAAAGCGGATCATCGCTGAAACCGGCGCGGGTCAGCATGGGGTGGCCACCGCCACCGTCTGCGCCCGGTTTGGCATTGACTGTGTGATTTACATGGGCGTCCATGACATGG
>CALHGI010000378.1 GCA_938029995.1 uncultured cyanobacterium
ATTTTTTGTTGGCAACGGGCAGGGAATCTTTGGCAAACATGTCATCAAGGGCTGATCCATCCCAATGTTCATGCCCTGGTGATACACAACCAAATGCTCTATGCCGCCACCTGTATTGGCCGAGATGTGCGATCGCCCAGGGGCGTCTTTAAAGTATCGCTAACCCCCAACACACGCTGGCAACCCACAGGACTGACCAATATAGACGTACAAGCCTTAGCCATTAAACCTAATAGCTCACCAGCAGACATTTTTGCAGGCACACCCCGTGATGGCATCTTTCGCTCAAGCAACGGCGGCACTAGCTGGCTAGCACTGCCCCAATGGGAAAATGGAGAAGGATTGCTAGAGAGCGACGATGACATGGTATATGCCACCGCCGATCAGTCAGAGGTCCCCCTAAAAGAGGGAAATGCGATTCGCGCCTCGGGACAAATTGTAAGAATTATTGAACAACCCACCCGATTGTCGGATGGCAGGATTAAGTTTCGGGTCAGTTTCCCCTTTCGCCCCAATTTACTCCCAGAAACTCCGTTTAGTGTAGGAACCAACCTTACCAATCCAAATGTAACAGCCCTGCTTATTGATGGAGAGGGCTCTGATGGAGAGAGCTCTGATGGAGAGAGCCAAACTGACACAACTGACACAACTGTGGTTTTTGCAGGCACGGCAGGCAGTGGCGTTTTCCGTTCAAATAATGGCGGGAAACGTTGGACGGTTGTGCGTGAAGGCATGAATAAATTAGAGGTTCGCTGTTTGGCCAGGGAATTAAGCTCCGGAAAACCTGATCGGCTTTGGGTAGGCACGCAGTTTAGCGGTATTTTTTACAGCGACAACAATGGTGAAACGTGGACCCCCTACGGTAAACAGGTGCACAACACTGATGTGAAAGCTATTGTGCCCACGGACAACCATCTGTTTGCAGGTGGTGCAGGGAGCTTGGTCAATGGAGCAGGAAATTTTGCCGTGCCACTACATCTGGGGGATCAGCTGCATGTGGTGACTCCCCCTAAGTCAACTCGGCCCAGCTCCCCCGATACCCCACTAACCTCGCTGGAGGAGGGAGGCTGGTGGACTCTGCGCGATCGCAATGGATTTGTGGGTCAGCTCACCACCATTGCCCCATCACAGCTAAAGCTAAAGCCCGCCGCTGCCAACGACCCCTGGGTCAGTGAAAAAGCTGAAATCGACTACCCACCAGACGATCAACGCCATCCGATTTTGACCCTAACCCACCCCTTGCAGTACAGCTATGATCCATCGACGGTGACGGTTTTGGCGAATATTGCATTGGCCACCCATGGTGAGACCATCACCGAAACCTTAGGCAGTGGCGATGGCACGAGATCGCATCAGCACTTTACCCTGAAGCAACCGCCCTTAACCTATACCGAGGCTGATGCCACCGAAGAAGAAAAAGCCAACGCTGGCAAGAGTCCCACGGGTACCACAGGCATTCCTGGCGTAAAAAGTTCCCTGGAAGTGCGCGTGAATGGCATTCTCTGGCAGGAAGTAGCCGCCCTTTACGGTCATGATTGCCACGATCCCATTTACTTTGTGCGGCTAGACGACGACGGCAGCCCCCATATCCACTTTGGCGATGGCATCACCGGGGCACGACTGCCCTCGGGCCTAGAAAATATTACCGCCACCTACCGTACGGGCCTTGGCCCTGACGGTGACGTGGGAGCGGAGCGATTGACCTTGCCCAAAACTGTCCCCCTAGGGGTAGTAGCCACGAACAACCCACTGGCCGCCACCGGGGCCGCCCCACCTGAAACCTTACAAACTGCTCGCGAAAAAGCCCCTGCCACCCTGCGTACTCTAGATCGAATTGTCTCCCTCTCAGATTTCGAAGACTTTGCTCGGGGGTATCCCGGTATTGGCAAAACCCAGGCCCTAGCCGTGAGGACAGGTAATCGAGCCCAGTGGGTGCACCTCACCATTGCCCAGCAAACCATTGGCAACAATGAAGGCTTTAATGAGGAAAGTAGTACAATCCCAGACGAAAATCCCCAGGAAAACACCCCGTTCTACACCCAGTTTGTAGCAGCCATTGATCAAGTAAGAGACCCCATTCAACAGGTTCAGGTCAACTTTTGTCAGGTTCTACGGTTTAACCTAGCGGCACGGGTGTTAATTGATCCCCTATACGAACAAACCCTGGTGATGGCCCAGGTCAAACAATCCCTACAGGACATGTTTGTATTTGAAAAAAGGGACTTTGGCCAAACCGTCACAGATTCTGAGGTAATTGCAGCGATTCAGTCCGTAGGTGGAGTTGTTGCAGTTGATCTCGATGCACTCTATGAGGTGGGCAGGAGCAAAATCAGACGATCGAGGCTGATTGCCAAAACAGCCCACTGGGACAGGGATTTAGGCAGAATTTTACCAGCACAGCTACTGCTGCTCAATACTACGGGTGTTGAGCTGGAGGCAGTGACAGAACTATGACAGATACAACAGGGGGCAACATGTCGGAGGCAACCATGAGAACGGTCAATGTGACGGTGGAAACAGCTAGGAATGGAAATCCGCAGCTGCTGGGTTCTCCCCAGTCTGGCAATGTCCCCCCAGAGAAGTTATATGCCCTGCTACCAGCCATCCAACGCATTCGGGACACCGCTGAAGGAGAACCTTTACGGGCACTCCTGGCCATTATAGAACAGGGGTTTCACACCCTGGAGCGTGATATTGAAGGGCTGTACGAAAACTGGTTTATTGAAACTTGTGATGAATGGGTTGTACCCTACATCGGGGACTTGTTAGATGTGCGCGAGCTGTATGCGAAAACAGCCCGCAGTGTGACTGGATCAACCACTACAGGACCAACCGCCTATGGTCAACAAGAACGACGGGCCTATGTCGCCAATACCCTGGCCTATCGACGCCGTAAGGGCACGGTGCCAGTGCTAGAGCAGCTGGTGCAAGATATTACTGGCTGGCGGTCACGGGCGGTGGAGTTTTTTCAACTCCTGGCCACTACCCAAAATATAAACCACGAGCGCCCTGGCAATACCACGGTCAACCTACGGGCAGGACAACAACCAGAAGAGCTGGGCACCCCCTTTGAGCGGCAGGCGTCCTACACCCTGGAGGTGCGTAATCGCGAACAGGACCGCTATAACTTATCCATCATTGGCTTATTTATTTGGCGGTTACGCAGCTATGCCAACCCCCTGAGCACCTCCAGTACAGCCCGATTGGTGCAGGGCGATCGCGGCTATACCTTTGACCCTACAGGCTTTAGCCAAAACCTATTCAATCAACCCCAAACCGCCACCGACATTACCCGCCTAACACGGGAGGTAAATGTACCGGCCCCGCTGCGGAACACGGCCCTCATAAAAGAGCTCAAGAACTTTCGACACCGAAAACAGCTTGAGGCACAATTAAACGCCCTCTCTGAGAAATTTGATCTTGAATCCCAGAAACAGCAGCAGCAGCTTAAAACAGAACTGCAAAAGGCCGAGGCGGAAATCCCCCAGGTAGACCGATATTTGGATACGCCACAGCCCGTATTCCAGGTGGTAATAGACGGTACCCCCGTGGCTACAGAAAACATGCAGATTCAGACTCTGAATTGGCCCCCCTCTGACTCCGCCATCCCCACAGAATCCATCAACC
>CALHGI010000379.1 GCA_938029995.1 uncultured cyanobacterium
CCTTCCCCCTGGATAACAATAATTTTGTGGCCCTGGTTGTTCAGGGATTGGAGTGTTTCCATGGCACCATGGCGCCCAATGAAATAGGGATTGGTGATGGGGGAAACGGTGGGTTGAGCCGAGGGTGCAGCCGGTTGGGTAGTGCTGGGGTGGTTGATGCGGGGCCATGCTTCCCAGGGCCATGTTTCTTCTGCCACATGGACCATTTTGCGTTTGGCTCGTTTTAGCCAGTACACCAAGCGGGAGCGGTAGTTGCCCTTGGTGATCCGCTCCCCTAATGCCTCGGATAGTAAGCGCCATAGTTGGGAGGCGACGTCTTTGATATGGCCTTCACTATAGCCAGCGACGGTTGCGATCGCACGGTAGGTTTTACCTCCCCAAACCTGCTTTAAAATACAGCATTGCAGATCGCTGAGATGCTGCCCTGTTTTCTCATAGAGCAGAGAATCCGTAAATTCGATTGCGGTATCAACACCCATCGGCCATGGTCAATGGTTTTCCTCACACTGACAGACTACCGCCACAGTTAGGAAGATTGCGCATCAGATATTCCGACTTTTTCAGACCTTTAAAGTCTGACCCCTCCCTACAATCTCAGACAAAGAACCCTATAGGGTGTAAACAAGCAAGGGGTACACTGGTTTGACCTGTGTTGTAATCAAATGATCTTGATGTCAATCCTCAGCTTAGTCCTTTATCATTAATCCTTCGCCAGGGTGAGGGACGTCTCAAACTTAGGGACTTAGGGCATCCTTGTTAAAGCGATGGACCCATTCAGGGTCAATATTTTAATTTTTCAGTGAACTGGGTGCTATTGGCTGTGTAACAGCACAGATAGGCCGATTCACGTTTAATGCATATTTGGAGCACGTATCTGTAATTATGACTACCCAAACTCTGCAAACTCTACCCTCTGATCTTGACCCCCGTGGTCTGCCTAATCATATTGCTGTGATTATGGATGGCAATGGCCGTTGGGCTCAGAGCCGTGGTCTACCCAGGATTGAAGGCCATCGTCGCGGTGCCAACGTTCTCAAGGATTTGTTGCGCTGTTGCAAGGATTGGGGAGTTGGGGCGTTGACGGCCTACGCCTTTTCTACCGAAAACTGGCGACGTCCCCACGAGGAAGTCGATTTCCTAATGGTGTTGTTCGAACGGTTACTGCGGAAGGAACTGTCGGAAATGCATCGAGAAGGGGTGCGCATTCGGTTTATTGGCGATTTATCGGGCTTGCAACCGTCCCTACGCCGCGAAATGGAACGTTCCATGGCCCAAACTCAGCATAATGATGCGGTGGAGTTTAATGTGGCCATTAACTATGGCAGCCGCCATGAGATCACCCAGGCCTGTCGTTCTGTGGCGGAGCGGGTAGAGCGGGGTGAGCTGTCCGCTGATTCTATTACCGAAGAACTGTTAGAACGTCATCTCTACACGGCGGGTAGTAGCGATCCAGATTTACTTATTCGCACCAGTGGTGAGCAGCGGTTAAGTAATTTTCTGCTGTGGCAAATGGCTTATGCCGAAATGTACTTTACCGATGTGTTTTGGCCACAGTTTGATCGCCATCAGTTTCACCAGGCACTGCTGGCCTTTCAAAAGCGTGATCGACGGTTTGGGGCATTGGCTGAGCCGGTGAAGGCGGAGGCGCTTACGGCCTAGGGATGTCTTAGGGATGTGGGTTTGTGGGGGTTGAGCTGTGACTGAACCCCCACTGTTCCACTGTCAGACCTCTTTGGACTATTTATTGACGGCTGCAAAGACGGCTGAATAGTCTTGATTTGCTAAACCTTGTTCAATGGCCTGTTGGACCATTTGGGCGACGGTTTGGGCAACATCGGCGTTGAAGCTATCGGCGGATTGCACAAATAGGTTCATGTCTTTCAGCAGGTGCTTGGTGGGGAAATTGGGATTGGCGAAGTTGCGATCGCACATTCGTCCCAACTTCTTGTCAAAGGTCGGAGCGTAAAGGGCACTTTGGCGGACGATATCCATAAAGGCTTCAACGTCGATGGCTTCCTGCTGCACCAGGCTTAAACTCATGGCAAAGGCCGTGGTGAGGGTGCCAATGAGCTGATTCATGGCTAGTTTGACACCGCTACCGGCCCCCACTGGACCCATCAATTTAGGTTCCGGCCCAAAGCAAGCCAAAATCGGGCGCCACTGTTGAAATTGCTCCGGTGTGGCACCGGCCATGACAATTAATGTTCCAGCTTTGGCTTCAGGAATGCTGCCTAGGACGGGGGCTTCTAGATATTCACCACCGGCTGTTTGTACGGCTTGGGCAATGGCTTTACTTTCTTGGGGGGCAATGGTCCCCATCTGAAGAATAGTTTTTCCCCCTAACTTGGTTTGGGCGTCTGGGCTGAGGAGGGTCGCTTGGATTGCTTCAGCATCGGTCAGCATCAGGATAATGAGGTTTGAGGCTGCGATCGCGGCTCCCGGTGTCTCCATTGGCTGGATGCCCTCCGACACCAGCGCTGTTACCTTGTTGGAGCTACGGTTCCAGCCGTAGACCTGATGCCCAGCTAGCTGTAGCTGCTGGGCCATGGGTGCGCCCATGAGACCTGTGCCTAGAAAACCAATGTCCACGTGTATTTCCCCTGGGTCAAGATGTTTTGTCACGGTGTTCAGGCTGCAGCTGTCCTGGGGTAACCCAAGTAAGCTGTAAAACTAATCAGAAAGACCGTCTTTGCCGATGAAACTGTGGCCAGTGGCGTCCGTTTGTGCAAACATTCAGCCATGGGCAAAATCTTTGTCGACATCAGCTGCAGTGACATCACCGTATGTCTAAATTTTATATGTCTAACTTCTCTCGTTTTCGTCGTATGAACCGTCAATTTTTATCCCTGGCTACTGCAGTCTGTCTGGTGTTGACCAGCTGTACGCCTCGGGAAGATTGTGCTTTGCTCAATGGGGCACTGGCCGACGGCAATTCACTCATCCAGGAAATCTATGAAGGGAACCGTGGTGGTCCAGGCTATAACCAGGGCATTGAACGGCAAGTGGGGCGCGTGTATTTTGATATATCCCAGGTGATTGATGGTCTGCTGCTCTCAGATCGGCGGTTACAAACTATCCAAATTAGTCTGGTGGAGGCCTATCAGCAGGCCTCGGACTATCGATATGAGGCAGCAGATGTGATTGCGAATAATCCCCAGCCCACCGCTCAGATCGAGGCTGATATTCGTCAGCTGCAACTCGATCCGGAAGCGAATATCGGCACGATTACAGCAACGTTGCGGAAGCGGTGCCCACTGCGCTAAGTCGGTGCTGGGGACTATGGAATGCTAGGCTAACCCGCAGCCGCGTCTAGCATTTGGATATTGGTGAATAGAAATTCCATGTCGCCCTCATCGGCGGATGCGATCGCACGCCGAGTCAGCACTTGGTAG
This sequence comes from uncultured cyanobacterium, assembly GCA_938029995.1. Classification (GTDB taxonomy): domain Bacteria; phylum Cyanobacteriota; class Cyanobacteriia; order Phormidesmidales; family Phormidesmidaceae; genus Leptothoe. The sequence continues at coordinate 3,393 of CALHGI010000379.1, forward strand.
TCACCCACCTTGCCATACTCATCAGTAAACTGACTGTGCCCTTTCTTCTGTTCCCCTGTTTTCGGATCGTGGTAAACCGAATCGTAGGTGTGAGATAGGTAGCCTGCTCCTGTGTCGTGGGTACTAAAGGTATTGATGGTGACGACGACACCATGGATATGGCGATGCACCAGCACGACCTCATCATTGAGCACCTTATACTTATCGCCGGTGGATTTCCCCTCCACTAAAATTTCCACCGCCCCTCGATCATCGGTTTCCCCGAGGGCAAAAACATTTTTACCATGGGTATCTTCAAATTCACGACGCACACGGTGAATAGCGACTTCCCACAGCTGCCCCTTGATGAGCTTCAGCGCAGCTTCATCCTCAATCTCAAACACCTCTGCTGAAAGATCGGGATTGACCTTGGCTTTACCCACATGGGTTTTATCACCCTGCTTAAATTCCACATCCGTAGTGTAGCCAGGGAAATTACCATCCCAGGTATAGCGATTCTCGTAGGCGGCACGCATTATATCGCGAGCAGAAAGCTGTACGGCACTCATGGGCATTTATTTGATTTACATCTTCCCTTTACTTTAGTCAGTTTTTCATCCCTTGGTCAGAGAGATATGGGATGAGCGTCTAGAAGAAGGTGTGACCAGACCCATTACTCAGTTGGAGGACCCCACAGGTCTGCCAACCGCTGATCGCGTCCACAGCCAAACCGATAGACCCGATAACGCGCTGGATGGGTTTGATAATAATTTTGGTGATAGTCCTCCGCTGGGTAAAACGCGGCGGCTGGCAGAATATCCGTTGCAATGGGCTGAGTAAACAGGTCAGCCACTGACTGTTTAGAGTCGTCAGCGAGCTGGCGCTGGGCGTCATCATGATAAAAAACAATGGAGCGATACTGACTACCCTGGTCACAAAATTGACCTCGTCCGTCCAAGGGGTCTACATTGTGCCAGAACGTATCCAATAGGGTTTTGTAGCTGACCAACTCGGTGTCATACTCTATCTGCACTACCTCTGCATGGCCTGTCGTTCCTGAAGAGACCTGGCGGTAGCTAGGAAACTCTACTGTGCCCCCCATATAGCCCGATGTGGTGGATAGAACCCCTGGTAACTCATCAAAGGGATGCTCCATACACCAAAAACACCCCCCAGCAAACGTGGCTTGAGCCTGGGCCGCCATGGCGGTGGTGGGAGCCATCAAGCAGAAGCCTAGGGCCATCAGCACGCTAATGATGATTTGCTTTCTGGGCCGCCCTAGGTCGATAAATGTGAAAAAGTTTTGCTTTCTGGGCCACCCTAGGCCGATAAATTTAAAGAAACTGCCGGTAGAAGTTGCCAAATTCACTGGTTAGAAATCCCTATATCCAAGGCAATACAAAGGCTCCTAGGCCAAAGGACAAAGCCGCTAGCAGCCAATAGTCTATGTATCGCTTGATTATAGGGCTTATTCGATGGCCCATAGTTAGATCTCCTCTCTCCGTGGCTAGCCGACCTCGATTGTCGCAGGTTGTAGAAACCTTGCAAACACAGTTTCAGGGTTCACCAATTTTTCATAACATTCAGCCCCCTATGGGGTTTGTCCGGTTAATGGTGGTGAGTGTGTGATGATAGTGCCCGATGTCATTAGATTAGCTAATTGGGTGACGGAGATTTGACTGAGTTTAGACTGGGGATGGTGCTGATTAAAGTCGAGAATCTGAGACGTAATGGCTAATCGTTCTACTCCTTTTTTACCCAATTTTTGGGGTAATAGTGGCTTGATACCCAGGCCAGAGGTGGAAATCATCTGGTGAGAGCTTAACTGCTCGGTACTGTTAGAGGCCGCCTTAGTCTGCCAAGATACGGATAACTGGTGACGCACCAATGAGACCGTCATCCCCGCCATCATCGCCAGGGGTAATAGGACAGCGATACCTCGGGTTTGCCACCGCTGGTAGGTGATAACGCGTTGACTGACATGGATAAATCTTTGGGCCAGGGTGGATAGGTCCTCTCCATGGGCCTGTAAAAACCGCTCGATGTCTTTAATGTATTGTTGACCTAAGAGGTATTCCGGACATTTGAGTTCTCCCCGTTGGCGCCATATCCAGGCTCGATCTTCAAGATCCCATATTTATCACAAAGTGGTTTGGCTGGTTTCTAACCACTGACGCAGGAGGCTCCAATCTGATACCAATGACTTATGGGCCAAGGTAATCGTTTCCTCTACTTTTTTCGTTGGAGTGGGGCTATGGGGCACTAACCAGTGTTGAATATCGGTTGTTGTTTGACCTTGTGTTTCCCAGACCGTTCCGACCATGGGCTGATTCCCGACCTGGGGAGTTAAGTTAGGTTGATCGATGACTAGAAGACCGGCTGCGACTAGTTTCTGCAGCGTTCGGTCAATTAGATGTTGGGGAAACCTTTGATTGATTAATTCGCATTTGTGAATTTGACGACATTGGTCCAATCGACCCTCACCGACATCGCAGAGGGCGAGAAATATGCGTTGAGCTGCGTTTTGCTCCTCCTCTGGCAAGGACTCATACAGATCCGTTGCACGATCCGTTAACAGGGTCGATATGCGCCCTAATTTCATATAGCTATCTAAGGATAAATAGGGGCCACCTTTGCCATAGGCTGCTGGGGAACGATGTTGCCATAACTCATGGAGGGTGTTTTGCAGTAATGCCAGTTCACCGGGTGCTCCAGTGAGGTCTAGGGTGAGATTGTGTATTAAATAGGGATCGATGGTGAGGCCTAATTTTTCAGCTGGTTTTTCAATCACATCGCGAATGTCTTGATAACGCATGGGAGTGATGACAACTCGATTGTTTTTGATTAAAGAGAACAGCTCGCTATGGGTAATTAGGCTACTTAGGGCATTGGAACGTAGACCCACGATGATGCCTAGGTTCAATGCGGGATGGTTCAATGCGGTGACTAATGCCTGAATGATGTCTGTTCGTTCTTGATTTAATTGAGGGTCAGGCGTGGGGGTTAGGAGTTCTTCAAACTGATCGATGATGATCCACAACTTGTCAGCATTGGGATGTTGGATTAGGGCCGCTGTCACTAAGTTGACTAAGCCCTCTGGTCCATGGCGTAGCAGTCGTTCTGCCTGTAATAATTGCTGGGCGATTTCTGTTTCTTGTTGCCCTAGGGCAAAAGCCGCTGCTAGGTTTTTGAACGGTTGCATACCTGGTATGACATAGCGTACTAGCCAATTTTCACTGCCTAGAATGTCGTTCCCTGCGGCTAGGCGTGGCATGATACCGGCTCTTAACAAGGATGTTTTGCCACTGCCTGAGGCACCTATTAGGGCACAAATATTGGTTTGTTCTAATTTTTGAAGAAATTCTTGGGCGAGGTTTTCTCTCCCAAAGTAGTAGTCAGCATGTTTTTCTTCGAATGGTTGGGGGCCAAGGTAGGGGCAAAAGTTAAAGCTGTACTGTTTTAGACGCGAAATGAGTGAGATGTTTTCTAACTTGGGTAAAGAGGATGCTGCCTGACGGGTAATGACAATTTCACTTCCCCCTTGTTCAAAGAGAGGTTGTTGAATTTCATGGCTGAGTTGATTGGTAATGGCAGCCACGAGGTCAGTGCTGGTCACTCGCCCATTGTCAGTCTGTTGAGGTCGTAAACTCGATAAGATGGCTTGGGTGAGAACACTGTAGTCACTACTCAAGGATTCATAGGCCTCTTCATATTCGCGGGATGCTGCTATGAATAGGTAGCTTTGACCATCACTGCCTTGCCATGCCTCATCTTTTAAAGAGAGAAACTCCCCGCTGTGGCAACAGTCTAAAATAATGATGATCTGGCGAACTGGACTATGCTTGATCAGACGGCGTAGCCACGACAGGGAGATGCCACTGTTAGAGGTGTTGGGTTGAGTGTCACTGGTGGCTAAATATCCTTCCCGGAGACCCACTTCTCGCTGTAGACCATGGCCTGAGAAATAGAAAAAGACCGCTTCAGGCACATGGTCGCCTTTGGGCAATAAAAGACGTACTAGACTATTTTCAAGCTGTTGAGTTGAAACGGGTGTCTGTTGCCCGATTTTCGGTCTTTGCTTGTCAATGATTTCAGGCAGCCGACGCACGCGGAAGTCGCCGTCAGTTTCCAGGATGTTGGCAACGCCTTCGGCATCTTGGGCTGCCGCGTTGAGTCTTGGCAGGTTTTGATACTGATTAATTCCTACAATTAGTGCATCTCGTGCCATGACCAATATATCCTGTTCGACATTTAGGCGATCTCAACATTTTCTGTGGAAAAAGTTAGATGACTCCTGGCTTTGTTCTTCTATCTCTTCTGAGATAGCGGAATAAGTTTAGAGAGTACTTAACTTGAAAATAGAAATCTTTTCTAAGACCACTTCATAGAGCTGTATAACGACTTATCAAAATTTGTAATTATAGAGTTTTGGTAAGTGATCCTGTTGCCATATTCAACATATAAAAGTTTTTGCGGAGATGCGAGGGGGTGAAACCCTTGATAGACAAGCATCAAGAGGACTTAATGTATTCGTGTTGGCGAGCTATCCATATATTTTCGTAGAAATGGATTAAGCCATCAAACATGGTTGATGGCTTAATTTGGACAATCTGTATATGCACTCGATCTATCAATCAAAGTCACTCAGAGAAATCAGTGTTTTTAGGGTTTGTTTTGTTCTCCATGAACAAAACAAACGTGCTAATTAATATTTTTTGATTAGTATCAGCCAATTGGCTGATATTGGTCCAGAAATCCGTCTGTGATTGTACTGAAATTTGAGCTGTGATGCTTCCGTGATGACCGTTACAGCCAATTGGCTGATGGGAGTTTTACTGACCCGTTGAGGTAAAGCTTGGCATGCTTAGTATTGCGTAGGGTGTGATTCTGTTGTGTCAATAATGTTGCTTTATTGCTTGAAATTATGTAGAGATTTACGTCTGCTGCATTTAGTCACTTGTGTGTTTCTACGGTTACATCTAGGTGTATTTCTCTTGGGGTTTACCGTAGTTGAGAGGTTTTGCACTGAGAAAAGGGTGATTTATCTGAGATTGATGGATGCCTTAGGCGGTGGTGTTTGCACTCGATACTTAAAAATTCAGGTTTAAGGCAGCGTTAGTTCTAGCGTTTTGAGTTCTGCATGGGGCTGATCACGATGATCCCTTCTGGTGGCTGTGGTTCAGCATTACTTCATCTGATCTGATCGATAGTGCTTTGTTTCCTGTGGTGAGGAACAAAGCGGCGCAACAAATTTTCTATGGATATAACGACAATGCATAGGAGGATGGAGTTCAAGGAGATGTTTGAATAACAGGGGTTATTAGAGTTTGGCTGGGCTGTGATTGGGTAGTTGGCATAGAGCTAAATCGATGGCTTGTTTGACCGGTTATGGCACATGAATTTTCGGCACTAGCCAATCTTGTAGATGTCTAGGTAGTATGCTTTGCTAAAAAATCTAGATCTGGGAACTTCAGGGGCATATCTTCTTCAGGACTAGGATGTTTGAAAATTTCGAGAGCTGATGAGTCTAATTGCTATGGCAGCTGAAGAGCTTTGACTCAGCATGGGTTGTAGCGCTTGTAGCACATGGCTCAGCTATTGGTGATCGAATGCTTTAGGGAATAGCGGCTATGGATGCAGTAACTGACTGAATGCATCCCATCAGTTGCTATGGCTCAGCTTCTGATGGGGTTGGGATAAGGGGACGCCCTGACTATTGATTGAAATTACATATTCACTATTAAGGTAAATTTCATATGTCACAAGAGATGCTGGAGACTGCCATAGATGCAGTCAGAGATGGTCAGTTTCAGGAGGGCATTACTGGACTGAAGCGTGTTGCTTCCCAAGTGCGTCCGCCTGACAAACTATATTATTCGGCTAACATTTGGTTAGTGCGTGCCTATAAAGAAAGTGGTCAGTTGCCTGCGGCCATTCGGTTATGTCGCCAGCTGGCGACGAGCTCTCATCCTAGGGTGCAAATTTGGGCTCAGCAGGCATTGCCAGTGCTACGTCAGCCCGTCAATGTTTCTGGTAATCTCGATTCGTTTTAGGCTAGGGAGTCCACCTCGCTTTTGTATCTTTGAATAGTTGTTTATACTGTGTATCCTTTTGGTCTCGGTAATATGGGCCAGATGGGTGCAACCTGAGTGGTTAAACTAGGGTTTAAGCAGGTAAACTGCACTAGCGCATTATTTAAGGATGGAGCGAGGGGCTGCCATGTATTTGTTGTCGGTTACCCTGATTAACTTTAAGGCTCATCGCGATCGCAACTTTGAGTTCCAGCTAGGCACCAATGCCATTTGTGGGGTGAACGGTGCTGGTAAGACTAGCATTCTAGAGGCCATTGCCTGGGTGTTGTTTAACCATCGGGGTAACTATAAGCAAGAGGATCTGATTCGCAATGGCAGTGGTAGTGCCCAGGTTAGGGTGGCCTTTGTGTCCAGCTACGATAGTCGCACCTATGAGGTAGAACGCTGTACGAGCCGGGGGTATACCCTGTTTGATCCGCAGTTGGGGGAGCGGCTCAACTATAGCCGGATTAAGGATGAGGTGGAGCCGTGGCTGCAGCAGCATCTAGGGGTGCCGGTTGGTACAGATTTGGGACAACTTTTTGCTAATACCATCGGTGTGCCCCAGGGGACATTTACCGCTGACTTTTTGCTGAGCCCTGAAAAACGTAAGCCTATTTTCGACCGGGTGCTCAAGGTAGAAGAATACCGGCAGGTGCATAAGGATACCAATAGTCTGCGGCGGTATGCGGAAGCCCAAGTAGAATTGCGTAAAAGCCAGCTGCAGCAGTATGGTGATCAGCTGCAATCTTGGGATGAACTGCAGGCACGCCATGCCAGTATTATTCAGGAGATTGCTGTTGGCGAGCAACAGCGGGCGCGTTTACAACAAGACTTGGAGCAGTTAGAGGGCCAAAAACAATCCTTGTCTGCCCAGACGCAGAAAATTCAATCTTTACAGCAGCAGAAACAACAATTAGATCTACAGCTTGAGTCAAAGCAGCAAGCTTATCAAGTCACGGGGGAGAGCCGGTCGAGGGCGCAGCAGGCTAAGGAACTATGCGAGGCTCATGCCACTGCCCATCGTTGTTTTTTGGACGTTGAACAGGG
>CALHGI010000380.1 GCA_938029995.1 uncultured cyanobacterium
ATGGCATCAGATACCATGCAGCTAGCGTTAGAAGCGATAGCGTTTACTGCATCTAGACGACGGTTGCCGCTAGCAACAAATGCCTTAAGCGCAGATAGGTCACCTACAGGTGCAGTGCTGGCGTCAGCGGATAGTACTGCTCTAGAAAAAGCGTCAAGCATGGAGCTCTCCTTACTTCAAAAACACATTGGGAAAGTTCTTTGGGCAACCGCAACAGTTGTTTTGGTGTGCCACAGAAATAACCATAGACAATGGCCGTTATCTAAGTCCTTGATATTAATAACAAAGCAATATTCCGTTACATACGGCTCATTTAGATTCATCAAACTAATGACAAACGACGGCAGAACCGTAAAAATAGAGCTATATACGATAGTTAATTTTGAAAAGCTGAAAGGATTGTAATTATGACTAGCGCGGCTGATGCGGCTACTCCCCAAGTTACGGTTGAAGAAATTACTGAACTGATCACTGAATTTGAAAAGTATCGTGATCGTTTGACCAGCGAAACCTTAGATGCAGCCAAAAAGGCCAAGATGTCTAAGAAAGAGACCATGGCCAAGTTAGAGCCCGAACTGGCTAAAATCGATGCGGCCTTGACCCAACTCCGCGCCCAGTTAGCGGCCCTAGTTCCCGAAGCTGCCTCCGAATAGTGCTGTCATCGACTCGGTGTTAATGCAGTTAGGTCAAGGCCTTTAGCACACCACTGCGGAGCTTGATCTGGCAAAGCAGCCGTGGCTGATCTAGGGGCTGGGCGGCCAAACGGTCTACCATTCCAGGATGTTTTCCCGGATGCTTTAAATGTCGTCCTCCTGCAGATCGGCAACGCCGAAAAGCCTTTTATGGGTATGGATCATGCTAGACGATCAAAATCCGTTGCGTAGCCAGTTAGAAGATGAGCTAAATGGCTCTGAATGGCTGCAAAAGTTTAAGGCCATCAATCGATTGCTCCATAGCTTAAAAGCCGATGTCGCTGATATGGAGGCCTGTGATCTTAAATGGGACACGGCCACCCATGGCCTAGTGATCCATTGCCCTTCACTAGCTATCGGAGCAAGCCTTGTGGCAAAACGGTCCGAGATAATTGCCATTGCAAACTATGCGGACCGTATCACCCTAGTTCAGCCCAATGGTGCATCTGTTATTTTCAAGGATTGAGCCTTCGTTTCCCGGCAGCTGCCCTAATCCTGCTTGGGGCGAGAATATTGTTGCACCATTTCCAGGCGAGATAGGGCACTGGTGGCCGTTTCTTTGATGTACCTGTCTGCGGTTTCATCCTCAGAGAGTTTTTTCAACACTGTTACGGCTTGCTCTCCCCCCACCGAAGCTAGGGCATTTAAAATTGATACGGACAGGGCTAAATTATCGGTAGTTTGTAATGTTTCCAGGAGGATGTCCAGGGCGGCATCCCCAATTTCCCCAAGGGCCATGGCAGAGGCGATGTGGACCACGGGGTTAGGATCATTTAGAGACTGTTTTAGTCCCTGCAATCCCATTTCAGGAAACGGTTCATCTGGATAGTTTAGGGCGACCTGGGCCAGGGCTTTGGCACAGCTCCCCCGGACCGTTACATTGTCGCTATTGGCCAACGCTTCAACAATGGCGGGGACGGCATCCACGCCCACCGCGCCCAAGGTTTTTACCGCAGCCCGCCGATAGGTTGTGTCCTCTGCGTCCAAGGCACTCATTAATCGGGGGATTGTGGTTTCGTCACGGTTGTCCATAATATCCACCATGGCGCGATTGCGCATATTGGGATTGGGGTGCTTGAGCTGTTCAAAAGAAGCGTCCATGGGTTGATAAAAAGATTTTGGCTAAAGTAAAAATGATGTTGGCTGAAGGTTTTGGGCGGACATTGGCTCTGTCCTTAGGAGGCTACGCTATGCCTGGTGAGCGTTGGCTGCCATGGGCACGGTCTGATTAGCCTTTGCCTTTACGGCCCAGTCATTGGCGTCTAATAACAGTTTATGCTGACTGTAATCACCTAATTTCTCCAGGGCCATTAGGGACGCATATTGCAGCATCCAAATTTTGCTTTGGGCGCTGGTTTGCAACGGCGCAATTGCTCGTTGATCACCCAGTTCTCCTAGGGATAGCGCGGCCCCGGCCCGAGACTTCATAAATTGAGGTGAGGTGTTATCTAGGGCGTCAATCAGCAAATCATAGGCTGGTTGATGGTGAAGCCAGCCCATTAATTTCATCACGTGGTAATGGGCTCCATAGTCATTATGGGCTTCGGCCTCATAGGTCGCAAATAGGGCTTCTGGCGCTGCATCGATGGGGTGATCTATAAAGGTTTTAGTGGCCAAATAAGTGCGCCCAAAGTCGGTGTGATACAGCTCCTGAATGAGAAATTCTAGGGCCGGGGGCTGATCGTACTCGTGTACGAGTTCCAAATCTTTGGGATGGTCTAGCAAAATCTGCTCAATGACTGGCAGCACCTGTTCAACGGTCAAATTCCCAGAGGCTATGCCGTTTTCGGCTAATGTGCGAACGGCCCTCAGGCGAAACATTAGGGAAATGGGGCAGCGGGCAATGGCAGGAATGGCTGCGTAGTAACGGGAGTTAATCAGATCTTCGAGACAGGCTCGGCGAGCATCAACGTTGTCACTTTGGAGAAAGGAGACCACCCGATCAATTTGGCTAAAGTCTTGGGCGAAGAGACAGACGGTTGAGATCGCAGCACTGGCCGTCGGCTCATTCTCGTGATCCATAAAGGGACGCACTCGGTCTACGGCAGCCCCATAATTTAGCTTCACCAAGGTATGGATGATTACCCGATAGGTCTGATTGGGCTTTGCCAACAGCTGGGTAATCTCTTCTAAAATCTCAGTATTATCCGTGCCAATCTCCCCAATTGCCCAGACAGCCGCCTCTACGGTGTAGCGGTCTTCATCTGACAAACAGCCGCGAATCGCGTCTATTCCCTTAGTTGCTTTCAATTTTCCTAGGGACTCTACCGACTTACGCCGAGCAATCCGATTATCTAAGGAGTCGTAAGTAACATTAACGGCTCGAATCAGGGCGTCAATTGATGCCTCTGATGGATAATTTGCCAATTGAGAGGCCGCAACATAGCGTTCACTCTCATCACCAGCCTGTTCAGGGGGGGTATCCAAAAGGGCAATGGATTGTTCTTCCGTCAATCCAAAAATATTGGCAAAACGCTTATCCATAGGACAGTCAAGCAGAAACTAAAGCGAGTGATCGATCACCTGTTCTAAGTGTGAACAAGGTTTAATACTAGCCTAATACAATAACAAACCTGGAGACCCATAGGAATCTCCAGGTTCAGACTAACTTAATGTAGTCAAACTCTTTTTCAAAGCCATTCGACTCGGAAAAAGACCCTTAGAAAAGGGACCCTATGATAGGGAGTTGATTACATAGTCAACAAGAGCGTTGTACTCAGTAAGAGCCTGAGCAGACATGTCGCGAGGAGCGCAACCACGGTTACGAGCGAAGCTAAGAGCAGCAACGTAAGGGCCGGTGGGAAGGTTCAGAGCGCGATAAACTTCACGCTGACCAGCAATACCCCACTCATCCAAAGGACCAGTACCACCAACGATTAGGCTGTAGCTGATCAGACGCATGTAGTGCTTAACATCACGCATGCACTTTGCTTTGAAAGTGTCGGTGGAGTTAGCTTCACCAGCGTTGTTGAGGTAAGGATACTTAGCGATGCAAGCATCGTAAGCTTCTTTAGCAACGTTATCTAGGTTGCCGGAAAGCTTTTCAGCAGCTTCCATACGAGCAGCAGCGCGCTGAAGGCTACCTTGTACGGACTCAAGGTCAGAAGTAGAAGGGAAACGACCAGCTGCATCAGCTGCAGCGATCACTGTGGTAACAACAGATTTCATTTCGTAAATTCTCCAGTAGTTAAATTGATCGTGAACAATTAGAGCAATCTCGCTAGGTGGTCAAGAGATGACTAACCAAGAGCAGAGATAACGCGATCAAAGTAGCTGCCAGCTTCAGCAACTAAGGAAGCACAACGGTCATCTACAACGGGGGAACCCATTTTACGTAGACGAGCGCCAGCGCGAGCTTCGCTGGGGCTGTCCTGGATGTGAGCAGTTGCCTGAGCTTTCATGATCTGTACGGCACGTACAGTGGAAGTACCAGGAACGCCAAGAGCTGCATAAGTCTCTTTTAGACCGTTTAGGCAGCGGTCATCAAGAACGGAAGCATCACCGGCTAGAAGAGCGTAGGTAACATAGCGAAGAACGATTTCGCCATCACGCAGGCAAGCAGCCATGCGACGGTTGGGGTAGCAGTTACCACCGGCTTGGATCAAGCCTTGGTTTTCGCAAATCATACCAGCGATGGCATCAGATACCATGCAGCTAGCGTTAGAAGCGATAGCGTTTACTGCATCTAGACGACGGTTGCCGCTAGCAACAAATGCCTTAAGCGCAGATAGGTCACCTACAGGTGCAGTGCTAGCATCAGCGGATACAACCGCTCTAGAAAAAGCGTCAAGCATTGAAAGCTCTCCTTGTTTTTTAAAAACTTTTTACGGTGAGAACAAACTCGGTCTGTTTGCTTCAATCACCATAAAAACAATAGGCAATTATGGTTACGACTGTCTCAATTAATGAAAAGAAAGCAACATTCCGTTACAAGGAGTACAGTTTTTGATTGAATTTAGGATTCTAGTTGATGTTAAATGGAGCGTCTATCCCAGGCCCTAAGGGCGTTGTGCCGATTTAGTGCGTCTGATTAGAGGCCGTTACATTGCTTCTTGGTTTTAAGCCCGTTCATCAAAGCGGGTATGGAAGCTGCCGTATTTAATCCAATATTGCTGTAGGTCGTGGTGGGGGGTGTGCAGGCTAGCCTTCGCTCGATATAAGACCACTCGCCGATGTTGTCCAATCCAAATTTTCTTGACTGGGTCAACGCAAATTAAAGTGCCACCCAAAGCTTTGAGACAATCTTGAAACTTTTCCACCGTCGAGTATTCCACGGTTTCAAAAATGAAAAAGTTACCTGATCGAATCAGGTGACGGCTGCGAATCCACGCTTTCATTTTTTTCTGGGCTTGGGGGGGCAGCATGGAAGTTTGAACCGCTTTAAGGGCTATGTTGGGGTCTGCTTTAATCTCTTCAGATAGGTAATTCATGCTCAAAGCTGGTTCGCTTGCGGAACTGTAATATCCCTTCCGTTGAACCCCACACATACTCGTCGGTGTCGATGTCCATCCCCTGATCGATGCTCATCCAGGTACTTTCAGTAATCTCCACGTGGCTGGTGAGATAGGTGGTTTTACCCTCTTTGGGAATAATGCAAGCTTTTCCCGGTTCTACACTTCCTATGAACATGTCCCCCTGCCACTTAAACACCATTGAGCAGCCTTCGCGCCGCTCAATGCAGTCAGGGGTAATGGTTTTTAGAATATCTGTATTGTGACCAGCGCCCGCATATAGGAACCGGTCCTTGAGCCCATAGTTTTCAATATAGATGCGGTCGCCTTGGTCAACTAGCCGGTGTACCCCCTGACGGTAGGGGCTCCACAGATCGTAGTCCTGGGTTTGTTCAGAATAGAGCCCCACCCCTGAGAAGAAGTCATAGGGCAGTGGGCGAAAGAAAATTCGAATATGGGCGAACTTCGTGGGTTGCTCAAAGGATTGATGTTGGTTGCTAAAATCCCCGGACATCCAACGGGCAAGGGTTATAAACTCCTGGGAGTAGGTGACGTCGGCATTGCTAGAAAGCACCATTGCTTGACAAATTTTTGAGTTTCCAGAAGGACTTTATGCGAAGAATAGGAATGACACCCTGGGGAAATAGGCTATTGCGATCGCACCCCTTAATTCTCCCATCGATGGTCGTACCCATGTTTAAGTGTACGCAGGCAACGGATAAAAGCGCCAGTTGAAACGCCCGATTGCCCCATGGATTTATCAATATTTGATGACTCAGGCGGCAGTACCCATGAGCGGTGTCATAGGCCCACGGGCTTAGTTCCGAGCCAGGGGATAAT
>CALHGI010000381.1 GCA_938029995.1 uncultured cyanobacterium
AATAGCCGACTCGACCAGGCATCAAAAACAATATGATGGGTGGTGATCAACAGAATATGATCCTGCTGGGTGTGGGTATATAGGCTGACTCGAAACAGAGGACCTTGCTCTAGGCTAAAGGGCTGTTCATGGCTGGTGGCAACGGTTTGTTCAAGATAGTCCCGGTTCCAGGTTGTGGCATCGATCTGATTAAAGTGCACCGATGCCGTATCACTCACCACCTGTCTAGGGCTGCCATCTGCCTGGGTGGTAAAGGTGGTCCGTAGGCTGGGGTGCCGATTAACCAGGGTTTGAAACGTTTGCTTCAGGGCTAACACATCCACCAAAGACTTAATCCCCACCGGCATACTTAAATTGTAAGCAGGACTGGCTGGGTAACTTTGGTGTAAGAACCACAGGGCTCGTTGTCCATAGGATAGGGGGAACGAACTCCTTTCCTGTTGAGCTTTGTCTTGTAACAGCTTCGCCAGTAGGGTCCGTTTCTCTTCGGTGGACAGTTGGGGAGCAGTGTTTAGAAAATCGGTCATGAATGGATGCCTTTTTTTGAAAATTAAAGGGATGTTGCTGATTTGGGGAGAAGAGTTGTACAGCCGTTAGCTAGGCAATAATGTCCGCAATAAATCATCAAGGTCCTGATCGGTCATCTGATCCAAGTTGTCTAAGGCTTGGGTGGATGTTGTGAACCGGGTGGATTGCAGGGGCTGAACCGTTGATGGGGTGTTTGTGTTGTTTGCGATCGCACGGTCACTGGACAATGAAGCGTTTCCTAACGTCCCACTAACATGACTGGTGATATAAGTGGTTAAACCATCAATACTCAGCCCGGTCATCAATTTTGAAACGGCAATGTCAGCGTGAAAAACCTCTTTCACCTGATTTTTCAGTTGCATGGCCAGTAACGAATCTAACCCCAGGTGGTTAAGATTTGCGTGAGAGTCCAGCTGATCCGACTGGAGACACAGTAATTTCGCCACCAATCGTTGACAGTCCATGCGCAACCGTTCATGGCGCTGCTCATCCCCCCGCCCGTTATGGCGGCCATCGGTTAAATCGTCTTGGGGGCAGGGCTCTGGGGCCATGGAGGCAGCGACCTTAGGCAAGGCATTCCGATCTAACTTGCCATTAACATTTAATGGCAGCGCAGCTAAGACAACAAACTGGGCTGGCACCATATAGCTCGGCAGCTGTGTTTGCAGCCAACTGCGTAATGCATTGACATTGGGGCTATTATCCCTAGTTACAATATAGGCACATAAACGCTTTTGGCCTGGTGTAACCTCCCAAGCCGCCACAGCAGTCTGCACAATGGCGGGATGCTGCTCCAGACAACTTTCAATTTCCCCTAATTCAATTCGAAATCCCCTAATTTTTACCTGCTGATCCACTCGCCCCATAAATTGGAGCGCTCCATTGGGGAGATATTTACCTAAATCCTTAGTGCGGTAAAGGCAAGATAGGGATGAAGGATGAATTGAAAAATGTTCAGCTGTCAATTCTGGACGGTTGAGATATCCCTGGGCTAAGCCCACCCCGCCGATGTATATTTCACCCACCTCTCCTGAGGCTACCGGACTCAACCCATCGTCCAAAATATAAACTTGAACATCATCCACCGCATAACCAATGGGGATGACAGGAGAGGTATCCGAAGATTGACAGGTCCAGGCGGTGGCCATAATTGACGCCTCCGTCGGCCCATACAGATTATGCAAACTGACCACCCCCTCTGGCAGTTGCTGAAACAGTCGCTGTTGAGTCTTTAACGGCAGCGCTTCACCCCCGCAAAAAATACGTTTCAATGACTGGCATTGTTCTAAGCCGGATTGATCTAGCAGTACCCTGAGCAGAGAGGGAACGACACTGAGAACAGATATTTTATAATTGCGAACGACGTTAATAAAATAACCAGCGTCTAACAAGGTATCGGGTTCAATCAGTACGATTTGGGCCCCCACGGCTAAGGGCCTAAAAATTTCCAACACCGAAGGATCAAAGCACAGGGAGGTTGTTTGTAACAACCGATCTTCGGTACAGAGGGGAAAATTCTTCTGTAGCCAAGATAGTCGGCTGCAAACACCATTATGGGCAATCATCACCCCCTTGGGCCGGCCAGTGGAACCCGAGGTATAAATGACATACATCAGGTTTTCGACATCTGTTATGGCCGTCGTGACATCGGAACCAGACTGGGAAGGCGTCGGCAGGGGGCGATCAACACATAGGAGGGTAATATCCCCATGGGGCAAATATTGTTTTAGGACACCTTCCGTAGAAGTGTGACATAACAGCAGCTTGACCTGAGTATCCTGCAAAATAAACCCGATCCGTTCCGGGGGATAATGGGGATCAATCGGGACATAGGCTCCCCCCGCTTTGAGAATCCCCAAGGTGCCCACCACCATATCGATGGAGCGCTCCATCGATATGCCCACCAGATGATTGGGACCCACACCCAGGGCAGACAAGTGCTGGGCCAATGCATTGGCCTTTTGATTGAGCTGCTGATAAGTGACTTCAGTGGTTTCCGTAATCAGGGCAATGGCATCCGGCGTTCTCTGAACCTGCTGTTCAAATAGGGTATGGATACAAGCCCCTTGATTGGGCAGTTCTATGGGGCGAGAATTATCTTGTCTGGTGCCTAAATGGTACTGTCCAGGCATGGTGGAACATTGAGCCGACGGGGCTTGAGTATGGGGAGTAGAGGTAGAGGCCATGGGAAATTGTCAAAGAACTAGGGGGTCAATAAAAACGTGCTTATGGGGAGAGGACTCTAGGGAAACACTTTGTCTAACCTGGGAGGACTGAATCCCGGGGCGGTCAGACTAAAGTGTTGCCGCCAGCTAGCCGCCTGCCAAAATAGTCGAAAAATGAGCTGCCAAGGTATCTACATGGGGAGATTCAAAGATTGACATGTGTCCACCGGGGCAAGATAAAGCCTTGACGTTCCCTTGCACATACCTTTTCCACCCCATATCTTGTTCAGAAAAGGTATTCTCAAACAGATCATTGGCACGAATCACCCAAACGTCACCAGAGCAATGCTGGGGTTGGTAGGCGAGGGCGATCTTAACTTGATGATGGTAAATGGCATCATTCAAAAGACCCTCCGTGGGAAGCTTGAGTCGTCGATAAAGCCTGTATTGTTGCTCACGGAGCTTTAATCCCCACCCATGGGATTCATAGGTCCAGCGCTGCTTAACTTTCCTAAAAAAGTAGCCCATGCCCAGTTCCCGGAATTTTTGCCAATATTGGCCGTAGCGCTGGTCAATGGGGGTGATAGAAGTCCCGTCAGGGGTGGCGCGGTCCATGATAACGACCGCCCCTAGGGTATCTCCTTGGTGGAGCAGCTGCTGGGCTATTTCATAGGCTAAAAAGCCTCCGAAGGATGGTCCGGCAACAAAGTAAGGGCCTTCAGGTTGTACCCTTTTCATTTGCTGAATGTAGTATTCAGCCATGGCCTCGGTGCTATTAAAGCGGTGGTCCAGCCCGTTGAGCAGCACTGATTCAATCCCATACACCGACCGTTCAGTGTTTAATCGCTCCACTAAGGGTTGATAGAACAAAATACTAGGGCCAACGGCATGGATCAAAAACAGGGGCGGCTGATCCCCACGGCCTGATTTTAAGGGCATGATGCAGGGGGGCAGTGTCGCGGATGCCGGGGCGGGCACGGACTGTTCCCCTAGGGCCTGGGCAATGGCTTCAATGGTCGGCGTTTGAAACAGGCGATTAATGGAAAACTTTTGTCCCAGTTGTCGCTCAATCTCAGAGACTACCTGAACACCAATCAGGGAATCTCCTCCCAAGGCAAAAAAGCTATCTTGACGCTGAATTGAATTTACCCCCAATAAACTTTGCCAAATGTGGGCGATGGTGCGCTCCGTTTCATTCGCAAACTCTGTTGAGGATACGCCTTCGGTGGTGGAATCGTTCATCGCACCCACGGCTACATCGGCTTGACCTAGCTTTTCAATAGATTTAAAAGTGATCCATTGATCAACCCTAGTTTGTAGATCCCCGGTGGAAACAATCACCTGCTGTAGTTGTTGCTGAGCTAAAATGCGCTGCAGCACCCCTACCCCTTCTTGGGGGGTGAGGGCTAATTTGCCCAAATCTTGACCCACCGCAACGTCCTGTTGGGCGATGTCCTGTTGGGCTCGCTGCCAAGCGTCCCAATTTACACTCATCCAAGGAAAGTGACTGGACTGATTGCGCTGGGCCACAAAGGTATCCATAAAAGTATTGGCGGCGGCATAGGTGGCCAGGCCCAACCCCCCGAGAAGGGTGGAGATGGAGGACATCACTAAGCAAAAATCAGGCTGCTGTGGCTGTAAAACCTTGTCTAAGATCAACAAACCGTCCACCTTGGCTTGGAACTGGGCCTCGCATGTTGTCCGATGGGCCGACTCAACATAAGTTGATTCCACCAGGCCCGCCCCATGGATCACGCCGTTGAGCATGCCAAAGCGTTTCTGGGTTTGGGCAATGACTGTTTTCATGGAGTGCAGGTCACTGACATTCGCCTCGGCTACCCACACCTCAGCCCCTAGGGCTTGTAACTGTTGAATTTTACGAATTTTACGACTGATGGGGTGGGTCTCATCGTGGGAGGATAGCCAGGTTGAGTAGTCCCCAGGGGCAGGAAATTTAGAACGGCTGGTTAGAACCAGTTTGGCGTGAACCCATTGGGCCAGATATTCAGCCAGGGTCAGGCCAATATTCCCCAGCCCTCCAGTAATCAGATAGACGCCGTTTTCCTTTAAACCCGGTGGCTGTTCACGCAACTCTACGGATTCAACGGTACTGACCCAGCGATGCTCACCCCGATAGGCCACGACTGGAGTATGGCTCCTCGCTTGAACTTCACCGAGTAATTGCCCCAATAGCCGATCGGTGGGAGTTGTTTTTCCATTGGGTATAACAACATCAATGCTAGAACAGGTGATGTTGGCATATTCCTGGGGAATAACCTTACAAGCGCCTAGGGTAAGGGCTTTGGCTGGACAAAGGGATTCATCGCCCATGACCGTTTGAGTCCCGTTGGACATGACGTTGATGTGACAAGACCCAGGGACGTTTTGACGTTGAATGGCCTGTACCAGATAAATTAAGCTATAAAAGCCTAGGGATTTTAGGGTTTCAACGGATTTCTCAGGGGCCTTGTTAGCTTTTATGGGTTGAACAGTCCAGCTATGGATAATGGTTTCTGGAAACCGCTGGCGGGCAACAATTTGGCTGACTAATTTCAGGTAGTCACCGGGCTCTGTCGGATTGATCACATATTCGTCGTCCCTGAGCTGGGCAAAACGCTTGCCAGCCTTGACCAAGGTGGTGCTATCCCCCTGGAACTGGAGTTTACTGGCGAGCTGATGGCCCAGTCCCCATGTATCTGCAAAAATCAGAATAGATGAGGGTTCTGTTGTGGGCTGAGACTGTTGTATTGGCAGGGTGGCTCGTTGCCAGGAGGGGGCATAAAACCACTCTGACA
>CALHGI010000382.1 GCA_938029995.1 uncultured cyanobacterium
CACCTATTGGAGGGTAGCAGCCATGTTTCAACGAATTTTAGTGGCCTTAGATTGGAGCAACAGTAGTCGCAGGGTGCTGGAAGAGGCCATTACTTTGGCTAAGCCTGCAGGCCAGCTCAACCTGGTGATGGTGGTTCCTCCCATGGAGGTGGGCTACAGTGGGCCGTTTTATTTTGGGATGGACGGGGCCCAGGGGACGTGGACCGCTGAGTTGTACCAAAGCCAGATGGTTAACTGGCAACAACAATGTCAGGAGATTGAGCATTGGTTGCGATCGCAAGCCGATTTTGCCCAACGCCAAGGCATTGCCGCCGAATACACTTGCCCCGTTGGTCCCGCAGGCCCCACCCTATGCGACACCGCCACCCAGTGGAATGCCGACCTGATCGTCATGGGTCGCCGTGGCCGTAGCGGCTTTAGCGAACTGTTGCTCGGCAGCGTTAGCAACTACGCCATGCACCAGGCCCCCTGTTCTGTACTCACCGTTCAAGGCACGGGACAACCCACGGGGGGAGGACAACCGGCCATGGCCCATCGGGCTACGTTCCAACCATCCGCTGCTTCATCTTGACCTTAAAGGCCTCCAGATCGGCTTGGCTCACATGGGTTTGTTGCCAGGCCGGGCGTTCCATCAAACGCTGTCGCCAGGAGTCCAGGGTGGGATAGTCAGCTAGTGATAGCCCCATTTCGGGCAACCAGGCGGCCAGGGTGCCACTTACCACATCCGCCAGGGACAGCTGCTGCCCACCAAAAAACTCATCATCTCCCAACTGTTGCGTCCAAAACTTCAACACAACAGCCGTTTTCTCATAGGCTTTGGCAACAGCCTCTGGATCATCCTTGCCAAACAAATACTTCATGGTCAGGGGCAGGGAGGCCGGTAGCATTTCATTCAGGGTCACCATCTGCACCATGCGCACCCGCGCCACAGCCTCTGGCGATGGGGGCATCAGGGCGGGGTGGGGATACTTTGCCTCCAGATAATCCAACATGGCAAAGGACTCAATGATCGTGTTATCCCCATCCACCAGCACCGGAATATGGTGAAACGGGTTTAGGGCCAAAAATTCTGGTTTAAACTGGTCCCCCGTCAGATTGACTTCCTTCAGTTCAAACGCCAAACCTTTCTCAATTAGCGCCACCCAAACACGGCGCGAGTTAATGGATAGGGGTGTGTGGTATAGGGTAATCATGGGTGGGCGGGTTGGTTAATGGTGATTATTGGCGATTAGTATAGCCGCTGAAGATTGAACTATGATGGACACCCATAACGATTTGCATCGCCGCTGAAGATTGATCTGCGATGGACATCCATGGTGGACACCCATATTGAGATGTACGAATGAATCTGCGATGGACATCCATAGCGATTTGCATCGCCGCTGAAGATTGATCTGCGATGGACATCCATGGTGGACACCCATATTGAGATGTACGAATGAAGATGAAGGACTACGTCAATTTTCTTTTGGCGACCCTGATTCAAACTATGATCTCAAACGGCCTATGCCTCAGGTGGGTAGGGCTTAAGCTAGTAAATCTGATCGATTGATGGCAACGAGCGGCAACGTTTATCTCTTGGGCGCAGGTCCTGGCAATATTGACTATCTCACTGTGCGGGGACAACAGGTGCTGCACCAGGCGGATTGTTTAATTTATGACGCCCTGGTAGATTCGCGCTTATTGTCACAGCTCTCTCCCACCTGCGAAACCATACAGGTGGGCAAGCGTGGCGGTCGGCCCAGTACCCCCCAACGGGACATTAATCAGCTGTTGGTGACCCACTGCCAGCAGGGACAACAGGTGGTGCGGCTCAAAAGTGGCGATCCGTTTATTTTTGGGCGGGCTGCCGGTGAAATTCAGGCACTGAAGGCGGCCAATTGTAATTTTGAAGTGATTCCTGGGGTGTCGTCAGCCCTGGCTGCCCCCTTGCTAAGTGCCATTCCCCTTACCGATCCGGCCCTTAGCCATGGCTTTGGTGTATTTACCGCCCACAATTTGCAAAATCTAGATTGGGCCACCCTGGCCAACCTAGAAACCCTGGTGTTGCTCATGGGGGGACGACAGCTGGGAGAGATTTGCTATCAGCTCCAGTCCCATGGCAAACACGCAGATACCCCCGTGGCGGTAATCCAGTGGGCTAGCCAACCACAACAGCGTCTGTGGCAGGGGAATCTGCTCACTATCGCCCAAAAAATCAAGGGGGAACCACGTGCCCAAGGTGAGACATTATCTCCCTGCATTATTGTCGTTGGTGAAGTGGTACGCTTACGAGAGTTTTTGCAGCCTGCTACAGCAAGTATGACTGGTGTCCAGCCCCTAGCCCAGAAAACAATTCTCGTCACCCGCGCCACGGGGCAGTCCAGTGCCTTTACCACCCTACTTACCCACCAGGGGGCCACGGTCGTTGATCTGCCTGCATTAGAAATTCGTCCCCCCTCCAGCTGGGCAGACCTGGATCGGGCCTTGGACAAGATACACACATTCGACTGGCTGGTGCTGACGTCGGCTAATGCGGTTAATTTCTTTTTGGACCGATTGCTAAGCCGGGGGGATGATCTGCGTCAGCTGGCCCATCTCCAGCTAGCCGTGGTAGGGAAGAAGACGGCTAGAATCTTGGTGGAACGGGGATTAAGGGCTGATTTTATTCCCGATAACTATGTGGCGGATGCCCTGGTGGAGGGGTTTCCGGTGTCGCTGCCGGGGTTGCGGCTGCTGTTTCCACGGGTGGAAACCGGTGGGCGGGATATTTTGGTCAAGGAGTTTTCGGCCCAAGGGGCTGTGGTGACGGAAGTGGCGGCCTATGAGTCTGGCTGTCCTGGGAAAATTTCGGCTCCGGCCTTGGCGGTGCTACAGCAGGGGCAGGTGGATGCCATTACCTTTGCCAGTTCTAAAACAGTGCGTCACTTTAAGCAGCTGATGGCAGCGCAGGTGGGGGACAATTGGCGAGCGATGGTGGAGGGAGTTGCGATCGCATCCATCGGTCCCCAAACCACCAAAACCTGCCAGGAAGACCTGGGGCGGGTGGACATTGAAGCCACCACCTACACCCTAGACGGCCTCACCGACGCCCTGGTGCAGTGGGCAAACCCATGACCCAGCGCATTATTGGCCTCACCGGCGGCATTGCCACCGGCAAAACAACCGTCTCCGACTATTTAGCCACCGCCCACCAGCTCCCCATCCTCGACGCCGACCTTTACGCCCGTGAAGCCGTCGCCCCCGGATCGCCGATCCTAAAAGACCTCCACCAACGTTACGGCAGCAATATTCTGCTCACCGATGGCACCCTAAATCGGCCCCAGCTGGGCACCATTATCTTTAATGACCCCATGGAAAAACAATGGGTGGAACAACAGATCCATCCCTTTGTCCGCCAGCGGTTTGCCCACGTCAGCCGCAATTATCCCCCCCAAACAACCCTGGTCTACGCCATTCCCCTCTTATTTGAAGCTAATCTCACCCACCTAGTCAGCGAAATTTGGGTTGTTAGCTGTAGCCCCGAACAACAACAACAGCGCCTGATTGCCCGCAACAATCTCTCCCTAGCCGAAGCCCAAGCCAGAATTCGTAACCAACTTCCCCTCACTGACAAAATCGCCCAGGCCCACCAGGTGCTCGACAACTCCGGCCATAAATCAGCCCTCTACCAGCAGATCGACGACGCCCTCAAACTAACGCCCTCAAACTAACGCCCCCAAACTAAAGAACCGTTAAGTTCCCCTGGCCAAATGTTCTGATCCCTGACATCCCTAGGGGATA
>CALHGI010000383.1 GCA_938029995.1 uncultured cyanobacterium
AATCAGCTCAATCAACAAGGCCTCCACCCGATCAGCACTATCTAAGGTGATAGCCCCGTGGAGCGGATCATGATACGTGCGAGTTTTCGGCAACACAGCTTATGACATGGGTTACATCAACGATTGCATCAACAGTTCAACCGCCGCCCGATATTGCCCATCCTCGCCAGTGGAAAACTGTTCACGGGTGAGGGGCGCAGTCTCCACCACCTGGTCGGGCGTAATCCCCAACTTATTAATGTCGTGGTGATCCGGCGTCTCATACTTGGCCACGGTCACCGCCAGACCAGACCCATGGGGCAAATCAAACAAAGATTGAATCAATCCCTTACCAAAGGTAGTTTCCCCCACCAGCTGGGCTCGACCATTGTCCTGGAGGGCACCGGCCAAAATTTCACTAGCACTGGCCGTTCCGCCATTCACCAGCAACACTAGGGGGTCCTGGGTCAGGCTACCGGAGCCAGCCTCAAAACTCTCCAAAATTCCTTGGCGATTGACGGTATATACAATGGTGCCCTGATCCAACCAGAGCCTGGCGATTTCAATTCCCGCCTGCAACAAACCACCGGGGTTATTGCGCAGATCCAAAATGTAACCCGCCGCATCCTGCTGCTCTAGAGTTGCGATCGCTGCTCGAATATCCTCAACCGCATTGCCATTAAACTGACCGAGGCGAATATACCCAATAGACTGAGTGCCCTCAGAGCGCAATTCGGAAAACACCGGATTGAGATTAATCCGCTCACGGGTCAGATTCACCTCAAAGGCTTCATCCTCTCCCCGCTCAATCTTGAGCGTGACAATAGTCCCCGCTGGCCCACGCATGCGGGCAGCCGCCTCATCCAACGAAAAGGACTGGGTAGCCACACCGTTAATGGACACAATTTCGTCCTTCGGGGATACACCAGCGCGTTCTGCCGGAGAACCCGCAATCGGAGCAATCACCCGTAAATGCTGGTTATTATCATCCTTAGCAATTTGCAACCCCACCCCCAGCAGCTCGCCAGACGTATTGGTCTGCAAGCTTTGATACTGCTCAGGAGGCAAAAATCGGGTGTAAGGATCATCCAGCTTCTGCAACATTGCCTGGGCTTCTTGATAGGCATCTTCCCAGGTATTCAGACGACGCTTAAGGGCCTTATCACGGACAAACCACCAGTTTTGATGGTTAAAGGTTTCATCCACATAGGCCCGATTAACAATGCGCCAAACTTCCATCACCAGCTTTTGCTGCTCTGTAAAAGCAAACGCCGGCGAACTTGAAAGCCCCAAACTCAGAACCGTCGAGATGCATATCGCACAGATAGCCCTCAAAAGAACTACGCGTAGCCGCCCAGTTTTTCTCATTCTTCGCCACAGTTCCAACAATATCGCCGCTCCACCGAAAGGGCCTCCCTCCGTCAAGCCAGCAGGGCAGCCAACGTCAGCCCTCCCTAGCCAGCATAGCGATTTCCTCAGAATACTGTGATCACCACCCCACCGTAACTAGAATTCAGGCAGCACCTTAATCAATGGACAAGAAATGAAGTTTTGTAAACAACTCTCAGCGAAAGATTAACCCCAAGGGCAGATATTTAACAGCCCTAAAAATGCTCGGCAAATCTTATCGATCCCTTTAATTACAGGGCTTAAAGCCATCTACAAGGCGAGCTTTACCACTGAGGGAAGTTTCTAGACGGGAAGTTTCTAAATGGTGATTGTGTTACATTTTTTAGTAACGGCATAGATCTATTTTATATATCCGCGCTTCATGTTTACTAAGCAAGTCACAGACTCTAAGGCCTATCAGTGGTTTAACGAGCGTCTGGAAATTCAGGCTCTCGCAGACGACATCTCCAGTAAGTATGTCCCCCCCCACGTCAATATTTTTTATTGCCTTGGTGGTATTACCCTGGTCTGCTTCATTATCCAGTTTGCTACTGGATTTGCCATGACCTTCTATTACAAGCCCACTGTGGTAGAAGCTTTCAATTCCGTTCAGTATCTAATGACCGATGTCAGCTTTGGTTGGCTGATTCGTTCCATCCATCGCTGGTCCGCTAGCATGATGGTGCTGATGATGATCCTGCACGTCTTTCGGGTTTACCTCACCGGTGGCTTCAAAAATCCCCGTGAGTTGACCTGGGTTACCGGCGTAATCATGGCCGTCGTTACCGTATCCTTTGGTGTAACTGGTTATTCCCTTCCTTGGGACCAAGTTGGCTACTGGGCTGTCAAAATCGTATCGGGTGTTCCCAGTGCGATTCCCGTTGTAGGCGGATTGATGGTTGAGTTTATTCGCGGTGGTGAGAGCGTTGGTCAAGCTACGCTAACTCGCTTCTACAGCCTTCACACCTTCGTGTTGCCATGGCTGATGGCTGTGTTTATGTTGACTCACTTCTTGATGATTCGTAAGCAAGGCATTTCCGGTCCTTTGTAAGAAATTTGCATCGGCTTAGCTCGGGCCCAACTTCCTGTGAATCCTGGCCACGTCAAATGTTTTGGTTAGTTGCCAGATGTAGCTTCAAATTGGTTTCAGAGTTAAGCTGTCCTTATTGGACCACCCATTTTGTTTAAAGGTAAATTAGGAGACAATTTGAGTTATGGCAACGATCAAAAAGCCTGACCTCAGTGATCCTCAACTTAGGGAGAAACTGAAGCAAGGCATGGGCCACAATTATTATGGTGAGCCCGCATGGCCTAACGATTTGCTTTACATCTTTCCCGTAGTGATTTTGGGCAGCATTGCTTGCTGTGTGGCATTAGCGGTTTTAGATCCAGCCCTTGTCGGTGAGCCAGCTAACCCATTCGCCACTCCCCTTGAGATTCTGCCTGAGTGGTATCTCTATCCTGCATTTCAAATTCTTCGGGTTGTACCCAATAAGCTTTTGGGGATTGTATTGCAGACCGCTATTCCCCTTGGCCTGATGCTGGTTCCCTTTATTGAAAGTGTGAATAAGTTTCAGAATCCTTTCCGACGCCCGGTAGCAACCGCAGTATTTCTGTTTGGTACGCTAACTACCCTATGGCTAGGTATTGGTGCAGCTCTTCCCATCGACAAGTCCCTGACTCTAGGTCTTTTCTAGGCGTTAGTCGTTTTGTCAAAGGGCAGTTCCCCATTAGCTTCTTGAAAGTTCGTTTTATTTATGCGAACCTTCAAGAAGCTTTTTGATGTGTCAAGATACTACTAAGATATTCATTATTCTGGGTCTACCTATCGATTTTTCAGTTAATTTCGGACAAACTAATGGTGCGAACGTGCCGGTTAGTCGGACATGTTAAAGCAAGATCAGTTGATAGTTCAAAGTAAACTAGAAGACTTAACTCAAGTGCAACAGTGGTTTGATGGTTTTTGTGCCACATCGAAACTGCCTTGGCTTGAGTCCGTTTTTGATCAGGTTAATTTAGCCTTGGCTGAAGGGTTTACTAACGCGGTTAGGCATGCCCATTCCAATCTGCCAACGGACACTCCAATTGAAATAGATTTGCTGCTTTGGCAGGAAAAGTTGGAAGTGCAAATATGGGATATGGGAGATCCGTTTGATCCCAATAAGCTAACTGAGCCAAAACCTGGCACCTTGAAAGAAGGCGGCTATGGGTGGTTTTTGATGCGGCGGCTGGCTGACAATGTTGATTATGAACGGAATGATCTAGGACGGAATTGTCTGCGCATCGTTAAATGTCCCGCACCATAGTAAGTTTGGCTAACTCTTGTTTGGGTCAGCCACGTACATTTAAAGCTCTAAGCCTGAATACACAGGTTTAGAGCTTTCTAATAAGCCTAGGGTGGGCACCCTGATACCACATATAACTAACGTATAAAACTGGGGCATTGCTGATGCAAGCAGCTCATGACTCACGGACGAGCCATACATTTGTTTTTATTGAAGTATTTGGTTGTGAAGGGGGTATTCAGTCATACATTAAAGATGTTTTGACCGCATATTCTGATCAAGCCAGGACCCAGACAGCAGATATTTTTTTACTGCGCGATAGCCTCACGGATATCCCTCCCGAGTTCCGTTCCCGCTTTCGGTTTCACTGTTTTCAGTCCGGCCACCCCATGGCCGATAGAATTCGTCTGACCTTAGCGTTAGGATTACACCTCCTGTTCAAACGCCCTCGTCACCTATTCTGTGGTCATATTAATCTGGTGACCATGGCCGGTCAGCTGGCCAGGCTGGCCAGTGTGCCTTACACAGTGCTCACCTATGGCAAGGAAGTTTGGTTTAAGTTGAAGCCCTCGGAAGGGGATGCCCTCAGGAACGCGAATGGTATTTGGACCATTAGTCGGTATAGCCGCACCCTGGCCTGTCGGGCCAATCAGCTGCAGGCCGAACGGATTGATATTTTACCGTGCACCGTTGACGGACAAGGGTTTACCCCTGCGATCGCAAACCCTGATCTACAGCAACGCTATGGCCTTGGCGACGCCCAGGTATTGATGACCGTCGCCCGGTTGTGGCGAGGCGATCCCTACAAGGGAGTGGATGTCACCATCCGAGCACTGCCCGACATCGTCAAGGTCTGTCCCAACGTCAAATACCTTGTCATCGGTCGGGGGGACGATCAGCCTCGATTAGCCCAATTAGCCCAAGATCTGGGAGTCGCAGATCGAGTCATCTTCGCAGGGTTTGTCCCCAACGAAGAACTCGTCGACCACTATCGTCTCGCCAGTGTATATGTCATGCCCTCCCAGGAAGGCTTTGGCATTGTGTACCTAGAGGCCATGGCCTGCGGTATTTCAGTCATTTCAGGTGACGACGATGGGTCCGCCGATCCACTACAGGACGGTCACCTGGGCTGGCGCGTCCCCCATCGGGATCCGGACGCCGTAGCCACAGCCTGTATTGAAGCGTTACAGGGTAAAGACCGTCGTTGCGATGGCCCCTGGTTGCGCGAACAAACCCTAGCTAAGTTTAGTAAAGCGGCTTTAGCGCAACAGCTGCAACTACT
>CALHGI010000384.1 GCA_938029995.1 uncultured cyanobacterium
GACGTAAACACACCTACTGCTACAGCGAGCAAGAATTGCAGAAGGGAATTAAGGCGCTGCCGGAAAATGCAAAGTACAACGTGCAGCGATTTAAGGGTTTGGGTGAGATGATGCCCGTTCAGCTATGGGACACCACCATGAACCCAGAGAGCCGAACCCTGAAGAAAGTAGAGATTGAAGACGCAGCGGAAGCAGAGCGTATCTTTACCGTACTGATGGGGGATCGGGTTGCCCCCCGGCGTGAGTTTATTGAGACCTATGGTCCTAAACTCAACATGGCAGACTTGGATATCTAAATAAAATGGCGGAAATATCATTCCTCAGCCTGCTGGATTCCCCACCTACGTGGTTTGGCATCCAACAGGCTGAGGGTTTCGGCCTATTTTTCACAACAATAGACCGCACCAAAGGCTCTAATTCAACCCATGCCTAGGGCGGATCATCAGCACCGCTGCTAAGGCCACCATAGCCGTTGCCCCAGGCTCAGGCACAGACACAGGGACGGATGTCGTGGTTCCAGGGACCAGGCTGAGGGTATTAATCCCAATGGCACTGCCGGGCACTGAGCTACTAAAGGCGATGCTGGCAATGTTAGCCCGATCGCTAACAACGCCCAAAAAGGCAGCGGAGTTATCTAGGGCAAGGGAGGATGATCCGGGGGATGTAAAGGCATCCAGTAGATTGCCATCGTTATCAAAGGCAGAAATAAACCCAGTAAAATCAAAAATATCATCCACTGCGAACTGACTACCCACAGCCATTACGGGCTGATCAAAGGTCAATGTGATGGGGCCCGGATTCCCCGGAGCTGGCGGAGGGGCAGGCAACAACCCCGTGAAGAGAACAAAATCTCCATCGGCAAAGTTGGTTTCAATGCCTCCCTGTAACGTCTGAAAAACAAATGGGGGAAGGATGCCAGGACTCACCGCTGGGGAAATATCCACCGTCAGCCCTAGTCCGGACTCCGTTGTCGCAGAAAATGAATTACCTAAGAAAACTGAGGGATCGGGAGCGCCGGTAAAGACTCTACCCAGGCTAGACCAATCGAGGCTGTCAGTACCTTGTAGACTTGAGCGCTCAGAGACAAACGTAATCGCGGCCGCTGGCCCCCCCGTTAGGAAAATAGGCACCATCGCCCCGAGAGCAATGGTGTAAAACCGATGGCTAGTTTTCATCACAACAACCCGTAAATTAATTTAAACTCAAGACTTTATAGTGGGCGCATCATATCGTTGGGTACCCATAGTGTATAGCATGGGTGATGGCCCAAAGCTTTAGTTAGCAACGGCTATGGGCAGGCCCCCATGGCCCACTACTGTCCCAGCATCTGCAATTTATATAGGCTGGCATATAGCCCATCGGCTGTCAGTAGCTCATCATGGCTGCCCTGTTCCACCAAATGCCCCTGCTTCAATACCAAAATCCGATCCACATTGCGAATGGTGGATAAGCGGTGGGCAATAATAATCGCTGTGCGATCTTCTAAGAGGGTATTCAAGGCCGCTTGAATCTGGGCTTCCGTGCCCACATCCAAATTCGCAGTGGCCTCGTCTAAGACCAAAATGCCAGGATTGCGGATGGCCGCCCGGGCAAAGGCCAACAACTGCTTCTCACCGCCAGAAAGATTCGTGCCCCGCTCCCGTAACAGGGTGTCATAGCCCTGGGGCAACTGCTCAATAAAGCTAGCCACATTGGTGGATTCAGCCGCGTGGCGAATTTGAGCGGGGGTATACTCCTCCCCCAGGGTAATGTTGCTACTCACATCGCCAGAAAAGAGAAATCCATCTTGCAAAATAATGGCCATCCGGGTGCGTAGGTCTTCCTGGGCCAAGTCCCGAATATCAACGCCATCCAACAGAATTTGGCCTTCGCTCACTTCATATAGGCGACAAAGTAAACGAATGATAGAACTTTTACCTGCACCGGTTGGCCCCACCAAAGCAACTTTCTCGCCAGGGCGAATGGTGAAGTCTAGATCCTGCAAAACATATTCGTTGGGCTTGTAGCCAAAGGAAACATGGTTGAACCGAATCTCTCCAGGTAGGACATTGCCATGACTATCGGTGGGTTCCGGGAGTACGGCTGGGTCGTCAATATCTTGAATGTCGATGGGTTCATCGAGCAGATCATTCAAGCGCTCAACAGCCGTAAACCCGGCTTGGATGGCGGTGAACTTGTCGGCAAACTGACGCAGGGGTTCAAACAACCGCTGGGCAAATAGGATAAATGTGGTTAGGGTACCGATTTCCATATTGTCGCCCAGGACCAGCCAGCCACCGATGCCGAGCACACTGGAAATTGCCACTAGGGCAATCCATTCCAACGTCGCCGACACCGCCGAATCATAAAAAATCGTCCGGTCCACGGCGGTCATGTAGCGGGTGTTGGTGTTGCGAAACAGATCCGCATTAAAACTCTCCCGCCGAAACAGCTGCACCACCTCAATGCCCGCAATATTTTCCTGCAGGTTAGAGTTGAGGGCCGACAGTTCTTCACGGGCCTGGTAATTGGCCTTCCGATACTGTTGCTGAAAATAAATAATGATCGCCGTGACGGGCACTAGCAAAAACATCAGCATTAGCCCCAACCGCCAGTCGGTCAGCAGCATGATCACCACCGACACTACGATGGAGAACATATCGCTAAAAATGCCGATGGCTCCGGTGGAAAATACATCCCCTAGGGCATTCACATCACTGGTCAGGCGCGTAATCAGCCTGCCGACGGGGGTGCGATCAAAAAATCGCATGGATAGGGCGGTGACATGGTGAAACATGTCATTGCGGATATTGCGGGTAATGTCCTGCCCCACCTTTTGCACTAGGTAACTTTGCCAGCCGTCCAGGGCTAGCCGGATGCCAATACACACCAACAACAGCAGGATCAAAATATTTAAACCGTCCTGCAACGGTTGGGCAGCCAGAAAATTCCAGGCCCCTGATTCTTGATTAATTAAGGAAATGGCCTGCCCAATTAGCACCGGCTGCAGCGCCTGGGCAAAGGCGAGGGGCACTAATAGGGTCAGGGGTAAAATTAAATGTTTTTTCTCGCGGAGGATATAGGGTAAAAGGCGCTGAAAAAGCTGCCAATCATAGCCTGAACCCTGTTTCCGGGTAGTTGCTGAAGG
>CALHGI010000385.1 GCA_938029995.1 uncultured cyanobacterium
TTGGTCGCACCTGACCCGTTGGTGTTTAGATCTGCTGGCGCGGGGTAAGTTTGTGCCAACAGTCAGTGCGGATGGGAGTGGTGCGATCGCAACCTGGCAACTATTACTCAACAGTGCATTAGACCAATCCAGGCTGCGCCAGTTTTCCGACCGTATGCCCCTAGTGTGTCGGCTCTATCAGGCCGTCAAACCGCAAAAAACAAAAACGGCCGCTGCGGACAAAAAAACCACCAAAGCTAAAACCACTAAAGCTAAAACAGCTTCAAAAACCACCAAAGCTAAAACCACCAAA
Source organism: uncultured cyanobacterium (assembly GCA_938029995.1). Taxonomy (GTDB): domain Bacteria; phylum Cyanobacteriota; class Cyanobacteriia; order Phormidesmidales; family Phormidesmidaceae; genus Leptothoe. The sequence goes on from CALHGI010000385.1 coordinate 293, forward strand.
GCAAAGCCTGCGGAACAGCCACCTGTGGCGATTGGGTTGCCTACCCCCACGTCTTCTCTGCTGCAAGACTTTATCGCCAACATCGTGTCAGCCCAGGTGCGTGACCTAGCGCAAGGCCAGCCCCTACCGCCAACGGCTCCCCTCAGTAAAGACTTACCCTTACGGGAATGGGTAGGAGCCCTGACCCAAGACAAGAAAAAACGATTTGAATCGACTCCGGCGGGCTTAGTCCGTTTGAATGAAGCCCTCAACACCTGGACCGCTCCCTTACAAAACTTGGCAGCCGATACCCTGGACACCATCCGTGTTGGATTCTGCTTGGTGCCGCCCCCCAGCCGAGACCCCAGCAACAGCTCCGATGGCGATCTCAACTGGACCTTAAACTATGGTCTAGAGTCCTCTGATGACAAGAAATTTGACCTCGATGCCCAGACCATTTGGCAGCATCCTGTCGACCAGTTAGATTATCGCGGCCTAACCATCGAAGCCCCCCAAGAAAAATTACTTGCAGGTCTAGGCAGAGCCGCCCGTCTCTGTGACCCCATCAAGCACACATTGGGTGACCCTAGTCCCAGCCGATGTCTCCTAGATCCAATTCAAGCATTCGAATTTATTAAAGCCACGGCCAGTCGTCTCCAAGACAATGGCTTTGGCGTCACCCTACCCGAAAATCTAGTCGATCCCACCAAGGCCAGCGCCAGCCGTTTGGGCCTAAGTGTCAAAGCCATGGCACCGTCGCGTAAACAGCAGCGATTGGGATTGCAAAGCCTGCTCAACTTTGAGTGGGAGCTGTCCATCGGAGGACAAAAAGTCAGCCAACAGGAATTTGAGCAGCTGATTGCTCAACAAACCCCTCTGGTGGAGGTAAACGGCCAGTGGGTTGAGCTACGCCCTCAGGATGTCAAAGCCGCCCAGTCGTTCTTTACCAGCCGCCAAACCAAAAATAAGCTTTCTGTCGAAGAAGTTTTGCGCATTAGCAGTGGCGATGGACAGCTGATTGACAAGCTACCCGTGGTCGCCTTCGAAGCCTCCGGCAAATTAGATGAACTAATTACCACCCTAACGACGGGCAACCAAACCCTGGAAGAAATGCAAGAGCCCGATGGCTTTAAGGGGAAGTTGCGTCCCTATCAAGCGCGGGGTGTTTCCTGGCTATCCTTTTTGGAACAGTGGGGTTTGGGAGCCTGCCTAGCGGACGATATGGGTTTGGGTAAAACCATTCAACTGATTGCCTTTCTACTACACCTGAAGCAAGAGGACATTTTCACTAAACCCATCCTGCTCGTGTGCCCCACATCGGTATTGAGCAACTGGCAGAGAGAAGTCAAACGCTTTGGACCAAAGCTAACAACCTTGATTTACCACGGTGATAAGCGGCCTAAAGGGGCGACGTTTGCGAAGCAAGCCCAAGACACCAACCTGGTAATTACCAGCTACACCCTGGTCTATCGAGATCTCAAAGAATTAAAGCGGGTTGAATGGCAGGGGCTGGTATTGGATGAAGCCCAAAATATTAAAAACTCAGATGCCAAGCAGTCGAAAGCGGTGCGGGAACTAGAAAGTGACTTTCGCATTGCCCTAACGGGTACCCCAGTAGAGAATCGATTAGCCGAACTATGGTCCATTATGGATTTTCTAAATCCCAATTACTTAGGGCCGAAAAACTTCTTCCAGCGGCGTTTTGCCACCCCCATCGAACGCTATGGGGACACCGATTCACTACGCACCCTGCGAGGATTGGTGCAGCCATTCATTTTGAGACGGCTCAAGACCGATCGCAGCATTATTCAAGATTTGCCTGAGAAGCAGGAAATGACCGTTTTCTGCGGCTTATCTGCAGAACAAGCCCGCTTATATCAAAAAACAGTGGATGAGGCCCTAGCCAACATTGACGAAGCTGATGGCGTTAAGCGGCGCGGAATGATCCTAGGCCTCTTGGTCAAACTCAAGCAAATCTGTAACCATCCAGCCCAATATCTCAAACAAGAATCCCTAGGGAAACAACGGCGTTCTGCCAAGCTGCAACGCCTGAATGAGATGCTCGAAGAAGTCATTTCCGAAGGTGATCGAGCCTTGATATTCACTCAATTTGCAGAGTGGGGCAATCTTCTCAAGACTCACCTCAAAGAGCATTTGGGAGAAGAGGCTATGTTCCTCTATGGCAGTACGTCTCAGCCCGCCCGTGAAGCCATGGTAGATCGGTTCCAGCAAGATCCCAACGGGCCCAAACTATTTATTCTTTCACTCAAGGCTGGAGGCGTGGGCCTTAACCTTACCCGGGCAAACCACGTATTTCACTTTGATCGCTGGTGGAATCCCGCTGTGGAAAATCAGGCCACGGATCGAGCGTTTCGTATTGGACAGACCCGCAACGTACAGGTCCATAAATTTGTCTGTAGCGGCACCCTTGAGGAACGCATCAACGACATGATTGAAAGCAAAAAAGCATTGGCCGAACAGGTCGTTGGGGCTGGGGAGCAATGGTTGACCGAGCTAGATACAGATCAATTACGTAATCTGTTGCTACTGGATCGTAAAGCAGTGATTGACGAAAGCTAACATCCTGGAGAACAGGGGCCATTAGCCTAACTGGCTACCCATGAAGCAAACGTGACCAAACCGGCATGGGGCATAAAGCCTTGGTGATGTTTAAACCGGTGAAGCCCTCATGCCTGGTGCTTAGAGTTCTTTCTGAAAGTTATTGATAGCAAAGATCATGACACGTTCTGATGTCTGAATTTATCAGGACATTTCTGGTTTTGCTGTGCCACTGAAAAACCTGGACTAATCCGGAGAATGCCGTCGAGAGGGGTTGATATTTAGTTATATAGGCCCTTCGGAGCAATCTTCATGATGAGATCGCTCGGAATAGGTTTGCTGAGTGATGTAGATCCTAACATCACCTTGATGTGAGTCACTTGAGCTTTAACAAGCTCACCCTACGCTAAGTATGGGTGCGTCAGTCTAGCTCAAAAAGGTTCTCATTTGGAGTAAACCCCTAGTGTATGGACTGTTTCCCGATCTCTTGGCTCGGGCACACTACATTTACGAGGGCTAGACGGCCTTGACTGTTTTTAGAGTTACACCGCCCATGGTTATGGATGCAACGTCTGATAAATCCACTGCAGATGCTGATTTGGCAGCCCCCAGCTCTGTTGCTACCGCTGTGATTGATCCTGTTAAGGATGAGCCCAGCGAGACTGATATCAAAATGCTGCTATCGAAAGATGATGATGGCGCTGCAGATAACTTAGACGTTGATAAGTTGGCCGTCGCCGCTGGGCGACGGACCACCGATTTGGTTCGTCTCTATTTGCAAGAAATCGGCCGCGTCCGTCTTTTAGAAAGAGACGAAGAGGTAGCTGAAGCGCAGTTGGTTCAAAGCTATATGAGGCTTTTGGAACAGCGTAAACAAGCTGCTGAAGAGAACGCTGGTATTCTATCCACCTATGTGGTCCTCTTAGAAACCCGCGATCGCATCACAGCCCAACTCGGCCATCGGCCCTCCCTTGAACGCCTAGCCAAAGAGTGTGACATTGACGTTACTGAACTCAAGCCCACCCTACAGGCGGGTAAACAGAAATGGGCTGAAGTCGTCGGACTCTCCGTTGAAGACTTAGGCACAGCCTGCACTGAAGGTGTCCGGGCCAAAGAGCACATGATTAAGGCGAACCTTCGCCTCGTTGTGTCAGTGGCCAAGAAATATCAGAACCGGGGTCTGGAGCTACTGGATCTGATTCAGGAAGGCACCCTGGGTCTTGAGCGGGCTGTCGAAAAGTTTGACCCGACTAAGGGCTATCGCTTTAGCACCTATGCCTACTGGTGGATTCGTCAGGGAATTACCCGTGCGATCGCAACCCAGAGTCGAACCATTCGCCTACCGGTTCACATCACCGAAAAGCTCAACAAAATAAAGAAAGCCCAGCGCAAAATCTCCCAGAAGGAAGGCCGTACAGCCACCGTGGAAGATATCGCCCGCGAGCTCAATATGACCGCGCCCCAGGTACGCGAAGTGCTGCTGAAGGTCCCCCGGTCCATTTCCCTGGAAACAAAGGTCGGTAAAGAGCGGGATACAGAACTAGGCGACCTGCTCGAAACCGATGCCCTTTCCCCCGAAGAGCTAGCTGTTCGAGACGCCCTGCGTCGCGACTTACACCAGTTGCTTTCTGACCTCACGACCCGTGAGCAAGAAGTCATTCGCCTGCGCTTTGGTCTAGGGGACGGAGTACCGTACTCCCTCGCTGAAATTGGCCGCACCCTGGAATTATCCCGTGAGCGTGTCCGCCAAATTGAGTCCAAGGCATTACAAAAATTGCGCCAACCCAAACGACGCAACCGCATTCGCGACTACCTAGAAGCGTTGAACTAATTTCCTCAACAGCTGACCTTTCCTACAACAAAACACTTTAATAACCGACGGTAGACCACTACCGCCGGTTTTTTATC
>CALHGI010000386.1 GCA_938029995.1 uncultured cyanobacterium
CGTATTTAGTGCCGGTTCTGACGTACCGTATTGGGGATCTGTAGCTGTAGCACTGACAGTGTCCCCCACCGTTAGTAGATTAGTCTCAAAACTAAAGTTGCCGTCTTCATCAACAGGTACGGTGGCTAAAGGTTCATTGAGGGGTCCATACTCGCCCCGTTGCCCCACAGTTCTATAAAGCTGTACTTCTGAGCCGAGATCTGACTTGCCCTGTATCACTACTTTTCCACTAACAATATAAAAATCAGGACTCAAAAACTGAGGCGAATTAATGGCACTGTTGCCCGTCTCCCAACGACGATGGGTTGAATTACGCACAGGGTTGGGACCATCGCCCCGCTGGAAATCGTGCACACCCACGTGACGGCGAGTATTCAGGTCAATGCTTAAGCCCTCAATATTGTCAAAAATATTGTCTTGAATAATATTACGCTGGCTATTGGTTGTCCCCCCCTGACTAAAGGCTGTCACAACCACCCCCGGTCCCTTTTGGTTAGTAATACGATTGTCAATTACCTGGTGGTCATTCCCCATTAGATAAACAGCGGCCCGCCGTAGACGTTGACCGTTGAAGCGAATCTCATTATTACTAATTTCAACAGACCCTTCCGGCTTAAACAAAAAGATACCGCTGCCGTCATTGCCGCACATCAGGTTACCACTAATGACACTGTTACTCACACGGCCATCAAAACGAATCGCATCGGGCATTCCGGCCAGACCATTATTTACCACAAGGTTTTCAATGATGTTGCTATTTTCGGCTCGTGCGCCGGTGATAATGCCGCTGCCATCGTGGTAACTGATGCGATTATGACGAACCGTTACCCCTTTACTGTTAAAAATGGAAACGCCAAATGCTGAAGGCACATCAGGAATAGCTTCTGAGGGGGGCATGCCTAACCAGTTATCTTCAATCAGAATCCCTTGGGGAGGAACATTCTCTGAACCAAACGAAAAGTATCGTGATGGCACCCACTGCTCGCTAATGTCCGGTGGGGGTAAGCGGTGGGCAATGAAAATGTCAGCAGGCGGTGTAGTTGTTGTTGCCCGGTGTGCTGAGGTAAAGCCATAGAGGCTAAGACCACGGATGACGATATTATCAGCAACAACCGTTAATCCCCGCAGAACTTCACTATTTTGAGCCGATGTTAGCTCCACCACTGGAATGGGAATTTCAATTTCAGCTGTGGCCGATTTGGTTGCGTCATATCCTGGTTGGGTTGTACCATCAAGCACCAAATCTGGCTGCATGAGATCGGGCAGTATAGCCCCTAGAGCAATTACCGTATCTCCCTGGGGAAGATCAAATGCAATTGTAGAGTGAGCTGTTGTCCGACTTACCTGTTGGCGCTCCTGGTCACTTAAGTTTGCCACCAGTAGGGTGCCATTCGTCAGTTCAATGGCCTCCCTCAAGCTAAGGGTCTCATCCGCGACAACCGGACCGTCTTCACTACTGTTAACGGTTAAATAGAACGTTTCAACAGCAGGGTAAATGGGGTCGGATTCACTCTCTATGGAGGCAGTTTGGGCTAGTCCCGTAGCCGGGCACAACAGACCGACGGCCAGACCAGCAACCGTGGCTAGTAAACGTAAGGATTGTTTAGGGTAAGCATAGTTCATGGTAAAAGCTGGAGTGAATTATGGAGGAAAATATCAATGGGCAGTGCAAACTGGGTCTAACGGTAACAGCCAGTGGTTAGAGCACTTCATCTGTCAGATCTAACTCCGAGGCGTCGATCCCATCTAGCAGACCAGGGTTCTCAACATCATTCACGCTCTCGTCAAGGGCTTCTATTGGAGGAAGATTTGTTTCGGGTGTCGTAATATCAATCGGTTGATCTGGCAGCTGTGATTCCTGGTGTTGAGTAGGTGCTAGATCCTGTAATCCAAAGCCACCAAACAGACTGTTAATCTTGGCTGCCACACCCATATAAAAACCACCTGCCGAACGGTTGATCCCAAAGTCAGGGTCTTGGGCCACACCGCCACTATAGCCAGCGTACATGCGCAAATCTGGAGTGGGATAATAACCGGCTTCTAGGGAATATCCTGTTTCGCTGTAGTCTCCCAGGCCTCCCATCCAACGAACTTCGCCCGTAACATCCCAATGGTAATCAAAGCGATAGGTGGCTCGCAGTTGGGCTAAATGCAGATTATTAGACGAGGTGAATTCCCCCCCCACATCAGCGGGGCGACTGATGGTTGTACTGCTGTTGCGGAAGGCATACTTGCCGTAAATCTCCCACTGCCAGTTGGGGGTATAGATCGCCTCTGTTGAGAAAAGATGTTCAGCGGTATCAATGCTAGACCCAAAGGTGGCATTGGTCGGAATTGAACCAGGATTGATTCTGTGCTCATATCTAACCAGGGCATTGACTTTATCTTCATTGGGGTCACGATATGCAAGACCAAGTTTGAGGTTACTCGTTGCGCCCAAATTTCGTAGATTTTGGTTGGCCGTATCTGCATACTGATAGGTGAACAACGCACTCATTGCTGGTGACAGTCGTCCGATCGTATTGGCTTCAAAAACAGTGTTAGTTCCCTGGGATGAAGTACGGTGCTCAAACCGGGCATTGGCCTGAAGATCGGGGTTATCGGTATAGGACAGGCCCACGGTATAGGTATCGGCATCAGAAGTACTAACTCCAGAGCCCCCCGTGCCTACCGCAAACGGTTGAGAGAAGATATCACTTGCTGCGGTAGTACGACCATTGACCGAGTTAAAGGCATGCTCATAGCCTAGGTCTAGTCGTAGGCCAGGCCCCAGGTTGAATCCCTGTTCTAGGCCAATGGCTCCCCCTAGACGCTGGCCGTCAATACTGCTAAAGCGTCCACGAATGGTGGTATCTGGCCCTAGCTGTTGTTCACCTGTAAAGTCAATGGTTGTTAAGGAGTCTCGACCATTCCGTCCACCCCCATAAAAGATTTGATTAACACCGACCGATAATCCCGGTATAAATTCCCAGTCCAGGCCAAACAGTGTGCGACTGGGGTACAGGGGATCGCTATCGGAGGAAAGGGTGAGGTCGTTTTGGGCTTTAAAGGTCAGACGATCGGTCAGCCGATGGGTAATGCGACTACGCAGTTGGTCAGAACTGGCACTGAGGGTATCGGGACTGAGGCGATCGGTGCGATCGCGATGGATCCAGTCAAACTCCAGGTCAGTGTCATTACCAATGCGCTGTGCCAATCCGAGGGAATAGGTGGTCAAGGAATTATCAACCTGACGTCCTGCAATGGGTGAGCTACCTGGTGAGATCAAATCCGTCAGGGTGGTCAACGGACGGGGTGCAACTCCATTGTTATCTTCATGATCAAACTGGGCCTTCAGGGTGGTGTCGGGCCCTAGGTCAATATTAGCCTGAGCGCCATAGCGAGTCTGCCCTGGGACAAAACTGGTGGTTGCTGAGTTAGAAAATCCAGAATCCGTCGAACGCCAGTAGGCTCTACCAGACAACCAATCACTGAGATCCCCCTCTAGTTCAACGCGATAGGCGGAACCGCTGATGGGACCTGACAATTCGAAGTCATTGTCAGAGTGGGCGTACTCAGCCAATAGTTGCCCCCTATCGCCAAGGGAAACGAAGGCATCGGCACCATAAAGCTCAAAGTTACGATTTCCTTGATTCTCGTTAACGTAGGTAGCCCCAAGCCAAGAGGAGGTATTGAGCGAACGATCAAAATTGTACTGTAGGCGTCCAGC
>CALHGI010000387.1 GCA_938029995.1 uncultured cyanobacterium
TTGGTCTGATGAAGGGTGAGAGGACACGCTTGGCTCTTTACTGTGAACCTACCGTGTCTGCCCATCTTTGACTAGGGTTCAGAGGCCTGCATTACTCTGCCTTAGCAAGCCATGGTGAATGTAGAACCTTGGGCTCTCATCCCCCAACCCCCTTCTCCCCCAGGGAGAAGGGGGCTATTCAAAGTCCTCTTCCCTGGAGGGGAAGGGGGCTCTACTCAAAGTCCTTCTCCCCAGGGAGAAGGATTTAGGATGAGGGGCAATGCAGGAGCAGGCGCTACTTTCCAGCCCAATTCTCCCACCGAAGCCATCCCCAAGGCGCGTTAGCCCAGGGACGCAATCCGTCCGCCACTTATCCATACGCCGCAGCTACTCCTAACCCATTACGCGTCTCTCCCCTCACACTTCTCGTCCGTTTGCTGAATCCATTGATGCAACAAATGCCAGCAGGGCAGAAAATGCTCAGCTAACATGGCATCCATCTGCCAGAAGTTACTGTAGCTGTCCCCGGAACAAAAACAGCCAATAAAAATCATTAACAGATCGTGGTAGAGCGGCGGACAGGAAGCGTTTTGCACTAGCCCTACGGTCACATCCCGACAGGCATCGACACATAAATGGTTGATGGTGTTTTGTAGGTAAACCAGGTTGGTGGCGGCCTGGCCAAAAATCCCTGAGGTGGATTTTAGGGATGGTAAATAATGTTGTCGATAATCATCTAAAAAGATCTCATGGAGACGGCTAAGCTGTTGTTTTAGATGGGTTTTTAACTCTAAAGATGGAGAGCGCATACCTTGGTCTTGCCAGATGGAGAGAATCTCCTGTTCTAACGGAGAGGTTTCCATGGCGGAAATATTGATTTCCATCAGGGGATTGATCACCCGGATAAACAAAAAGTCTAGATCAATCAAACTAAGGTCCAGTTTGACCGGCGCTGTTTTGAAGACGGAGGAACTGGGTAGCTCATTGGAGGCATCGGGGTTGCGCCAGACAAACTTAAACTCGGCCACATCTGCCATCATTTCGGCAATCAGGTGGGTGAACACCAGGCCCAGCCGCTGGCGCACTTCCCCATGGAAAAAGTCATGGGCTTTGGGTTCGTCTAGGGTGACTTTATCGCCCATGGGGTGGAACAGTTCGCGACAGGCCACGGGACCCTGGTGGGTATAGGCCGTTTCCCCGGCCCGCAATGGATCATCGCAGTGGGCCAAAATGGCATAGTCGGCTTGGAACTGGGTCATCATCAGCTGCCAATAGTGACCCCAAATATCATGGATTAGGAAGGCTTCGGCTTTGTCGGCGGGTAAAACGCTGACGGAGGTGGAGAGGGCCTTGATGATGGTGTCTATGGGCTCACCTAGGTGCTGGGCGATGTGGGTAACCCAGGCGGTGCTGATGTGTCTGGGCTGGCAGGGGCCAAAGGTGGGAAACCGACGAAACTGATCAAAGCTAAAGGCTTCCATGGATTCGTATAGTTCCTGGAGGCATGGCTGCTCGGCGGCGGGCACCTGGTCGGCTAGGTCCGTGGCATCACTGGGCAGACAAAAGTAAATCTGGAGTGGGGTGTAGATAATATCTACGGCGGGTAGGGTAATGCCAAACAGATGTTTGAATAGGGCGGCGGCCTGTATCCGCTGCATGGGGCCCATGGGGGCTGCGGTGTTGCCGGTTTGCTGGGCCAGCCCCACACTGTTAAGGACGCTTTGAATGGTGGAAACCTGGTGGGCAATGCGCTGATCCACCTGCTGCACCATGGCTTCTAGGGCCCCTTGGTTGGTTCGGTGGCCCTGGTCAGTGGCCCGGTCGGTGGTCTGGTCGGTGAGCTGGTCGGTGAGCTGGAAGTGGGTGCAGAGGGATGAGATCGCATCCGCCGACTCCAACACCACAGGCACCTGGTCTGGCACCTGTTTACTCAGGGTGGGCGACGCCAGGGTGCCCTGCCACCCATGCCCCGCCAGTTGGTGATAGCGCCGCACCAAGAGTGCCGCCTGCACAAATGCCTGCCGCACCGGTTTAGGAATCGTGGCCGCCGGTTTTAAGCCATCGGTTAAAGCATGGCGTTGGTGGGTGGCCAGCTCAGCCTGTAGCCCCTTGAGTCGCTGTTGCTGCCGCCGATAAAAAGGCTCATTGGCCTCGGGTGTTTGCCCCCGTCGTCTTAAACAACGGGCAATATCTAACACCTCTGCCAGAATCTTTGACAGCGCCTCTGGCCGAGATTCCGGCCGAGACTCCAGAGATTCCTGATCGACCAAGGGGTTGCGCGTCATGGGTTTAAGGGAGATAAAATTTCAATTGCCGTGGCTGATGGAGGGGAGGCCCCGATCTGTCAGACGTGCTATATGCCAGCATCTGGTAGATACAGTCATCTCGAAGATCCGCCTCCCACCAATTCAGCAACGACGAACCATCGGAGAGAGCCGAGGGCTGCCTCCATAGCTGTTGTTCTATAGCGGTTTGAATGGGACAGTCGGTTTGTTAACCATGGTGCCCAAGCCATCGGCCGCAGCGATTATTGATTGATCCGCACCAGCCGGATTTCGGTTCGCTGATTGCGGGGATCTTTCTCGGGAATGCCCGGTAATGGAGCACTAAACCCCTTGCCCTCCGCCAAAATATTGTGACTAACGGACTGACTCTTCAAATAGGCCACGACGGCTTCTGCCCGCTTCTGGCTCAGGGTCTGGTTCAGGGCGGCTGAGCCGGTTTTAGACGTGTGGCCAATGACCTGTACCGCAATGGTTTCCCGATTAAATTCATTAATCTCGGAGGCCAGCTGGGCCAGGGTTTTCTGCCCCTCGGCCGCTAATGTGGCAGAGCCCGTGCCAAAGTTCACTTCGCCCCTGACCTGGAGGTCGCCAATGGGCTGGGAATTTTGAATGGCCTCGGGGGTGAGCTGGGTTTGGGCCGCCGGTGTATTCGCTTCCCCGGTCAAAAATTTGGCCAGTTCCGGATCGTCCGCCTGCACCAGCTGAATTAACGATTCGGTGTTGGCCACCGCTTCGGCAATAAATTGGCTACTGTACAGTTCATTGGCGGCGGGCACCTGGGACAATTGGCCCGACAGGACCAAAATCGCCGCCGTTGCATCAATCCGTTTGGCCAGGGTGCCATCCTCCATCCATCGCCCCGACTCGACCGCCGTAAAGAAATCAATCCCGCTGACCACTGCATTGGTTTGGGCCGGGGACAGTTGACCATCGGTTTGAATCAAGGTTTTGAGCTGGCTATCGTCGCGGGCCGATTGATCCATGCGCCGATAGTAGGTGGATAGAAACTCCGTGAGCTGCTCTTTCTCTTGGTCAATCACCCGATCTGAGGCCACAATGACGTCCAAAATGGCATTGGGGGCATCTTTGCTGGAGAGCACCACCGTATGGCCCCGGTCCCGGGCTTGGCTAACAAAGGGTTCCCACAGCACCGCCACCGCAATATTTTGGTTGGGGTCCTGGAGGGCTTGCCACGCTTCCGACGCTTCTGCCACCTTCAGCTGTTTGAAATCCGATAGGTTAAAGCCATCAAAACGAATATCTAAGACCTGGGCTAGGAACTCGCTGGGGGTATCCGCCGCATAGGCCAGACTCATGGGCTGTCCCTGGGCCACCAGCTGGCTCAGGTCGTTTAGGGAGTTGAGTTGTGAATACTTAGGGGTATTGAGCACCACCGCATCGGCCCCCACCGTACGATCCAGTAGGCCAATAATTTTGCCCGCTGGCTGGTGCTTTAGATACTGATCTAGGGTGGTGACAATCAGATCGGCATCGCCTGTCCTTAGGCTGGCTGCCCGTTCTGCCTGGTCAAATTCATTGTCATAGCTGAGCGATAGGCCTGCCTGCTCTAGCTCCTCTTGAAATTCTGGAGCGCGAAATGTGCTGTAGCCGCTAAAGGTGTCCCCTAGGATGACCAGCTCATCTGAGTTGCCGGAGAGGATGGACAGGGGTTGTTTTTCCCCTGAAAACAATGTGTCTTTTTGGCTCCAAACGCCTAACGATACTGCGGCAATGCCCAGAATATAAACAATTGGCGGAGGACCACCTCTACGCTTTGACACCACAAACTCCTCCAGTACTTTTCCCTACAGCTATCTACAGGTCAGGTCTTCCTTGGTCAGAAATATGACAGAGATGCCCTATGGCTCTATGGCCCCTATGGTAATAAAACCCACAGTTATAGCTGTCATAACCATAGTTATGATTGCCTATCTGGTTTCTAAGCTTAAGCCTTTTTTCCAGGGGGGTGTTTGCTCTCATTCATGTTCTGAAGCCGCCGAGTAATTTCTGCCTGTTGTTCCATGGGGCCAAAGTCGGCTTCTAATGGATCGGTGGATTTTACGGAGAGTTCCACGTAGGCTCGCTTTTCTAGGTAACGGGCATGTACGGAATTTTTGGCTTCTTCAAACTGGGCTCGGGCCGATGCCATGTCTTCTTCATTGTGGGTCTCGGCAATGGCGGTTAATGCGTCGTTCACCTCGGTTAGGTTCTTGAGGGCCTGCAGGTCACTTTTATAGCTTTCTAGGCGGGTCCGTTCCTGGCGTAATTTAGCTTGGGAGGCGTTGACAAATTTCTCTGCCTGCTCCACCTGGGCTTCCAATTGGGGTAGCAGTTTTTCTAGCTGTATGACCCTCTCGATCGCATTCGTTGCATCGTTTATACGCCCTTCGTTCTGGGCATTCTGGGCAATTTTTTCTGTCCGCTCCAGCTGCCGAATCTTTTGGATATAGGCAGCCTTTGCTTTCTGATAGGTGGCATATTGCTGGTTTGTGGCATTGGCCAGCTGCTGCACCGAACTTTGCATGGCTTTAAGGGATGCTTCGGCCGTTGCGATCGCATCATCATCTTGATCCACATCGGCCCCAGGACTATCCTCAGGAATGCCCCATAGCCAATTCCATACACCTAGGGTAGCCTTACCGCCACGCTCCCCCATCAACCAATAAATGGCCTTTTTCATGTGTTGTAACCGTGAAAACAGTGATCGATGTAGCCGTTGCCCATAACTATAGAAAATCCGATATATAAAACCCGAACTCCATAACCCCAATGCAAAATGGATAATTTTTCAGGGGATGGGCCTTGCCCTAAACCTTCGATATCGGGAGCACTTAGCCAGGATTTTTCCATATCCGAGCATTGAGCCATCCCATCGGAGTATGCCCTAAGCATCTCTCCTATCCTAATCAATGGGATAACCGCTACAAGTATTACTTCAAACAATTCACAGAGAATTCCTAATGGATTCACTGCCCAGAGATCTTTTACCGGTGTTCCGTACCAATGCCCTGCACAGATTCCTTGTGATCGCGATCATCCATTCCTCTCAGACTTTTTCAGATAACGCTTACTAAGCTCTTAGATGTCCATCAACGGGGCCTCAGCCATCCCCTCGATAGTAGTAATTGAAGCAACACACCTGCACTCCTTAGGAGAACACAACCATGAAAAATCTACTTTCCACCGGCCTATCCGCCCTCATGCTCACCGCCGTCCTTGTGCCCATGGCCCAAACCGTTACCGTTGATGACGCCATGGCTGCGCAACCCAGCATTACCCAAGCCGCTGCTAAAACATTGCTCACTTCCGGTCAGTTTGTCACCGTTGATCAAGGCCATGCCACCACTGGCTCCGCCCGCATTGTGGAGAAAAACGGCCAGCGCATTCTTGAATTTGATGGAGCCTTTGACACCGCCCGTGGGCCCGCTGTTCAGGTTGTCCTTTACAAAGGGGATACGGTTCCCGTTAGCTTGGCTGAGAGTGATTACGTTGTCATCGACGATCTAAAAAGCTTCGAAGGCTCCCAGGGCTATGTTTTACCCGCCGACCTCAACCTTGCCGACTACGGTTCCGTCGCCATCTGGTGTGCCGAGTTCAACGTCACCTTTGGCTACGCCGATCTTTAAATTGGGATAATAACCATCCTTAAGGGGCCCTTGAAATCATTGCTATTCAAGGGCCCTTGAGGCTTATGGGGCATCGTATCGGCCAGTATTGCTCGATTTTCCTGGACCTTTCCATTGGCAATCTGTGGTGAACTGCATGGCAATGGTCGTCTGCTACTGGCCCCTTTTGGGATGGGGCCAAATGTTCCATATCGCCAGCACCAAGGGGGAAACGCCGATTAGATTGCCGAGTCCAGACCCGCGCTGTTCTAATGGCTTCGACCCCACTGGCTTCAATTCACCAGACCTGTTCTAACGCCCGATCACTATTGGATGCCGCCAAATCTAT
>CALHGI010000388.1 GCA_938029995.1 uncultured cyanobacterium
ATGGTGATTTGCCCATAGGATTTGTCTTTGGTGTTATCTGATTAGGGAGTAGGGCATTGTCTCAGTCCTCCAAGGCTGCTAAATCCAACCCAGGCCAGTCTACTTTGATGCTTTGCCTGGGTTGGGGCATCGGATCTATCATTTTCTTTTTACTGTTTGGCGCGCTCGCACCCGGAGAAGAGTCCCGAGCGGATTGGTTTTTAATATCGATTAATTTTTTAGAGATTTTTGCTTTTTTACTTGCGGCCTCACTGTGTTTTAGGAATTCTGGTAGTTCGCAGATTATTAGTGGCCGCACTGTTTGGTTTGCGTTGGGTATTGGCATGTTGGCCTATGCTGCGGGCACGGTTTTCTTTTTCCTATGGGGGACGGTGTGGGGGTTAGATCCCTCCGTGTCCATGGGGGATGGTTTTTATTTTATTAGTTACATTGCCATGGTGGTCGGCATGCTGCTGGCGGCTTTGCCACGGCGGATTGATTTAAGTTTGGCGCAGTGGGGCACGATTGTGGCCATTGGGGCGGCGGGGATTGTTTTGGCCTGTGGCCTTAACTTTGGTTGGCCGTGGGCGTCAGCCCAGGTGTTAACTCAACCGGCCATGGCTGCTGAGATTCAGCTCGCGCAAACTCCCCCTGACTCTGAACCGTTGGTGGCACCGGTGGAGGACTTGGTGGAAGAGGTCGTTGAAGTTGAACCTGAAGTTAGTGCAGGATTATTGCCGACTCCCGGCTGGGCCCAGGCCCTAGATGATGCCCTGGAGCAGTTTGCGGATCCGGTGGCGTTGATTTATGTGCTGCTGGACTGCTTTTTGGTGGTGATTGCGGCGGCTCTGCTGGTGGCATTTTGGGGAGGGCGTTTTTCCCAGTCTTGGCAGCTCATTGCGATCGCAACCTTCTGCCTTTACATCGCCGATATGGTCTTTGCTGCTGTAACGGATAATTACGTCGAGGGGGAACTTTGGGAAGTCTTCTGGATCTTGTCAGCCCTCTTTTTTGCCGCCGGTGCGGCGATTGAATATAACGTTTCTAGACGGTCACGCCGGGGATCGCGTCGTCGAGCATGACAGTATGGCCAAACCTAGGCATACTAGAGAGACATTTTTACCCGTTTCTTTGGGATTGTTGGTAGCATGGCACCGCGAAAACTGTCTGACGCTGATAAACGCGATGTAATTGAAATATATCGGCAACCGGGAGAAACCACTTCTACCATTGCTAAGCGTTATGGCGTTAGCACGAGCACCATTAGCCGGATTCTGAAAACGCAGCTGCCCGAAGAAGAATATCGGGAGCTGATCGCCCAAAAGCGTGCTGCGCCGGTTGAAAAGGAAAAGCGTGTTATTCCTTCTCCGAAATCGGTGGAGGATGAGAAGCCTAAGCCAGGAAAACCCGTCCCCCGGCCTCGCAAACGTTCACGAGTCAATGAAGACATCGAAAATGGCGAGCCGTCCGATGTATCCCAGGCGGATGATGACGGCCAGCTAACCTTACTCTCTGAGGATGATGGTTCGTCTGCTCCGGATCAAGAACCGGCTGTCATCAACCCAGCGAAGCTCCCTCCGCGCCGACGTGACGATGTGTCGGCCGTGGCCACTGAGTTGTTAACCGATCCCAAGGTTCGTCGTCAGGATGACCTGGAAGATGATGACTTAGACGATCTCCACGACGATGACGATCTAGATGACGATCTAGACGAAGAGTTTGATGATGAGTTTGATGGCGATGGGGATGATGCTCAACTGCTGGGCACCTCGGTTGAAATTATGCCGATAGCGGAAGCTGTTTTTCCGCGCACATGCTACCTCGTCGTTGATCGTTTGTCAGAGCTAATTACCCATCCATTAACGGAATTTGCCGAGCTCGGGGATATTCCCGCCCAGGAAGCATCCGCCCGTACCCTACCGATTTTTGATAACCATCGCGTAGCCCGTCGATTTTCCCGTCGCAATCAACGGGTCATTAAAGTGCCCGATGGTCAGCTGATTACGAAGGCCACCTCCTATCTCCAGGCTAAGGGCATTACCCATCTGTTGATGGATGGCAATATCTATTCCCTGTTGGGCTAGCGTGCCCTACCGGTGGCATCCCGTCTATAGGTCGAAATTAAATCCTGTTTTTTGGCGTTCCATATATTTGGTGCGATCAAATTGATAGAGCTGGGCGGCCCGGTGGGGAACGTTGGTTTCCTTCTCATCCAGGCTGATTAGAATATCCAATTTCAGCAACTTTTTGCGGAAGTTTCGTTTGTCAAACGGGCGAGCTAAAACAATTTCGTAAAGTCGTTGCAGTTGGGTGAGGGTGAACTTGGTTGGCAGTAACTCAAACCCGATGGGTTTATGGCGAATGGTGATGCGAAGGGTTGAGATCGCATCTTGCACAATCAGACCATGGTCGAAAGCCAGCTCTGGTAGATGTTTCATGGGCCACCATCGGGCTTCTTTGGCATCCGTCGCCGCTTTGATGTGATAGTCCCAAAGATTCCCGAGGGCATAGAACGCCACCGTCACCGTGTGGCCACGGGGATCTCGATCCGGCTGGCCATAGGTCTGGAGCTGCTCCAAACAGAGTCCGGTGACATCAGTTTCTTCCTGTAGCTCTCGGCGAGCAGCCTCTTCCAAGGCTTCATTCGGTCGAACAAATCCTCCTGGCAAGGCCCATTGCCCTTTAAAGGGGGGCAGTCGCCGCTGAATTAATAACACCTGTAAATAATGGGTTTGGTCGAGGCCAAACACCACGCAGTCTACAGTGACCGCAGGCCGAGGATAGTCATAGATATGCACCATGGAATGGTCGGTTAGTTGACGTTTCAGGGGGTATTCGCTATAACCAAAATAACCTTAGTGTAAAAAATACACAATAGGCTTCCCCCTTTCCCCTCTTTTCTTTTCTATGCTCGGCGCAATTTCAGGCGACATCATCGGCTCTGTCTATGAGTTTGAAGACCATAAAACCAAGGATTTTCCCTTGTTTACAGACCACAGTATTTTTACTGACGACACTATTTTGACGGTGGCTGTGGCAGATGTGATGCTCCATGGGGGGAGCTACGAGGATGCGTTTAAACGCTACTATCAGCGCTATCCCAATCCCTGTGGGGGATACGGCGCTAGATTTCAGGCTTGGGCGGCATCCGCCGATAGTCAGCCCTACAACAGTTGGGGTAATGGCGCTGCCATGCGGGTCAGTCCGGTGGCCTATGGTCATCAGGACCTAGATGCGGTGCTCAAGGCGGCGGAGCAAACGGCGGTGGTCACCCATAATCACCCAGAGGGTATTAAGGGGGCCCAGGCCACGGCTGCTGCCATCTTTTTAGGGCGTCAGGACCAGTCCAAGGATGCGATTAAACATTACGTGGAAACGACCTTTGGCTATAACCTCAGCCGCAGCCTGGATCAGATTCGCCCTGACTATCGGTTTAATGAGTCCTGTCAAGAGACGGTGCCTGAGGCGATGATCTCTTTTCTCGAGTCCACTAGCTTTACCGATGCGATTCGTAATGCGGTGTCCCTGGGGGGAGATGCGGATACCCTGACCTGTATCACTGGCAGCATGGCGGAGGCGTTCTATGGTGATGTCCCCGAAGCCATTACCGATCGGGTTTGGGGCTTACTGCCTGAGGATCTCAAGTCGATTATTGTCCAGTTCAAAGCGGTCTACATGCCGTTGCTTAAGGCTCCAGTGGATTAGCGTTCCTGTGTAGGGCCCCCATGGCCTCCGTTTAGTTCGCTCCCACCCCGTATTGCCCATTATTTGTCTATCCCTGGAGGTTTTTGCCATGTCCCAGTCCCTACCGATACCTGACTTTTTTGATCCCGCTGGCGTTGGCGAAGTGTGGCGTGTGCCCTATGAAGAGCGGGCTCACCAGGCGCAAACGTGGGCGCAAACCCATGGCATTAAACCGGCGGACACCGACAGCCCACGGCTGTGTTTATTGGCTATTGATGTGCAAAATACGTTTTGTATTCCTGGGTTTGAGCTGTTTGTGGGCGGGACGTCTGGCCAGGGGGCGGTGGACGATACCCGCCGTCTCTGTGAGTTTGTTTATCGTAATCTGGGCCACATTACAGAAATTGTCCCCACCATGGATACCCATCGGACAATGCAAATTTTCCATGCAGCGTTTTGGGTCGATGGTGATGGCCACATGCCAGCTCCCATGACCATGGTGGAATTGGCGGATGTGCGTAGCGGTCGCTGGCGGGTGAATCCGGCCATTGTTCCTAGTTTAGGTGTGCCGTTAGATCAGCTGGAAAGCTTTGCCCTGCACTATGTGCAACGCCTCAGTGACGATGGCAAATATCCCCTGACCATATGGCCCTACCATTCCATGTTGGGGGGGATTGGCCACAGTTTGGTGTCGGCGTTTGAGGAGGCTTGCTTTGTTCATAATTTGGCCCGTCAGTCCCAGACCCGATTTGAACTGAAGGGTAGTAACCCCTTAACGGAGAACTATTCGGTGCTGCGGCCAGAGGTGTTAGAGGATGCTGCTGGACAGCCCGTGGCGAAGAAAAATCAGCGTTTGATTCAGCATTTGATGACGTTTGATGCGGTTGCGATCGCAGGCCAAGCCAAAAGCCACTGCGTTGCCTGGACCATTGACGATCTCCTGAGCGAAATTCAGCAGGTGGATGCTACGCTAGCCCGCAAAATTTACTTAATAGACGATTGCAGTTCGCCCGTGGTCGTGCCAGGGGTGGTAGATTTTACCGCCAATGCCGATGCAGCCTATCAGCGATTTGCGGCGGCGGGGATGCACATTATTCAATCAACAAGTCCCATTACAGATTGGTTATCCCATTAGGGCGCAGGGGACAACATGTTTTCTCCCACTTTCCCTAAGACTTATGCCGTAAATTAAGCCCCAACGATATATTTATTTTCCACCGCCTAAAAATACTTAAGTCCAGACATTTATCATTTTTTTATAATTGCTATGTCGGGTTCTTAAGATGAATCGTTGATGTTTGTATCCCCTGTTTCCAAGGTTAAAAACTATTAACTTGGTGGCGGTCCATGCCAACAGTTCTAGATCGATATTGACCTTGTTTTGAGTCGTTAATTTATTCACTTCAGGGTGGAGGTTACGCTAAAAAGCCTAGGTATAGTGCGACTTTTTCGGATTTTCAAAAAACCATTGATGCTTCTGTCAAGGTAAAGGTTGGGATGGGTAGCCTTTTTTGTAAGGCTAATTCTTCTCCACAAAACTTAGCTATATCTCAAAATGTGGCGATTCTTTTGTTGTTTTACATCCTTTGGAATAATTCAATTAAACTAAAGTTAGCTAGATACCCTATACGGGTAATTTATAATCCTTTTAGTCAATTACCTTTGGTCCTTCTGTTCGCATTAGTAAAGCGTTGTTCAGCCACTGTTAAAAACGTTTATCAGGTCCTGTTATGTATTGTCCCTGTTGCCAGACCTCTACCCTCAAGCGTGCTCGCTTAGATGAGCATTTAGCCGTTCACGCCTGCCAAACCTGTGAAGGGCAATGGGTTTCTTCCTATGACTACTGGCATTGGTTAGAGTGGCAGCCCGACAGTGGCAAAATTAAGCCTTGCGAGTCCATGGATTTGAGCGATCCGCTCCATGGTTCTGACAATCGCCGGGCGTCTTTCTGTCCTGAATGTAATCACTTGATGCGACGCGCCAAAGTGGGCCACGGCCTCAAGTTTTACCTGGATCGATGCTCCCACTGCGGTGGCAGCTGGTTTGACCAGGGAGAGTGGCAGGTGCTGCAGGCCCATAACATTCACGATAAGGTGCACCTAGTTTTTTCAGAGCCGTGGCAGTCTCAGATTCGTCAAGCTGAATTTAACCGAGTCTTAGAGGCAACCTACCGTAGCGCCCTAGGTGATGAAGACTATGCCCAGGCGCTCAATGTCAGGGCCTGGCTCGAGCAGCACCCTCACCGAGACTATATTCTGTCCGTGCTCAATCAGGTGCCGCCCTCCGAGGATGAGTCGCGCTATATTCCAGTGCGCAATTCGCACCCCGAGCCAGTGCAAAAGTCACAGCTGTCGCAAAATGCACTCCCCAAGGAAGAGGTGAATAAGCATCCCGTTGCCTATGGCCATGGGGTGCAACCTAAGCCCTATGACTTGCCCCAACCAGCTAAGTAAGCCTTTGCTGATTTAGAGGATGAATCGATCTGTAAACCTGGCTAATAGCCGGATTGAGGCTAGTAAAATCATCCCGAGGCTCAGCAACGCCAAGTAGTTTGCTGGTTGGTATGCCGCTGGCAGCCGTTTGTGCAAAACACCCTCTGATCTATTTGACTGGTTCTGCCAGATAGATCAGAGGGTGTTTTGGGTTAGTTGTTTTAGTTGTTAGGGGTTTTCAGTCCTGGGTTGTCAGGGTTAGAACCTGGGGGGGCGTTGCGTCTGGGGGATATAGAAATTGCACTTCCACCGAACGTTCTTCGCCGGGTTCGAGGGTAAGGGTTACGAGTGGAGAGCCCCCCTGCCCCCGTCTCTGTACGAGGTGAATATAGTCAGCTCGACGTTCACCCTGGTCGTTGCGGTACAAGAACAATACCGTTCCCCTGAAAAAGATTCTGGAGTCGTGGGGACTTAAAAAGGTCAGGGCGTTCTTGATGTTTTCGTTTTGCAGGGGTGTTTGAACAGATAGCTCTACCGTTTTGGGCTGATCGGTGGGGTTGTAAAGGGGGAGGGTTAGGGCGTATTCGGTGCCGTAGTTACCATGGGCCCGATAGGCCGTATCGTCGTATCGTCTGATCATGGGGGCACTTTGGACCTGTCCCGTACCAAAAGTATTGCGATCAACCGTGCTAATGGCATAGGAAATTTGTTGCCCTAGATCAGGGATCGCCAATGTGGATGATCGTCGGTCAGTGAGATTCGTTTCCCATCGGGAGCCACGGCTTACCCCGGCTACTCGTCCATAGATGAAGGGATTTGCCCGCCGCCGTCCTGGTCGGCTGGGAGCCAGATCGCGGGGAGTGGCGAGACGACCATTGGCTAAAACCTGGAGCCATTCGTCTAGGCTGGGGACCCGCTCACCGTCGCTGGTCTGGGGGGCAAACATCGCTAAGCTAGCAACATATAGCGGCCCATCGCTAGATAGGCGCATCAATGTGGATCTTGCGTTGCTGCGATTGCCGCCCAGGCTGTTGGGTAAGGGGGGTAATAGTCGACTACCTGGGGGCAGGGTGCCGTCTGTTGCGACGGAAAGTCTGCGCACTGGGAGGGGCGCATTCATGAGTAGGTAGCTTTCCCTGGGGGGAATGGTGATTTCATTGGGCCACCAGGGCTGACGCCGATCCCGCAGAATTTCATTCATTAGACGGCTGCCGGGGCCGGAGAACTGGTTGCTTGCCAGGTTATATTCCACGTCATTGCGGCCGTGCCAGGGGGCTTCTTGGCTGAGGTAGCTGGCGGCTTCTCGGAATCTGAGCGTGACGGCCCGTCGGCTAGGGTTGTGGACCACGATACCTAGGTAACGGGTGCGGGTGTCATTGGCGCTTTCGGCCTGAACGACATGGTGGTCAAAGATATCAAACCGGCCCTCAAACGCATAGTCTAGATGGGCCGATGGGTCGGCTTTTCCCCGCGATGGAAAAGTAGATAGCAAAATTCCTTCTGTAGCGATGATTTCAGGACTATTGCTATTAAATACGGGGACATCATCCAGCCCCCCTGGCAGGGGACGTACTTCCTGAATTTGTGGGATGACTTGGCCGGTTTGGGCCACAGTTTGGGCATTGGACCCTGGCGATGCCGCTAGCTCGATGGGGGTTGCTGTTTGCTCGGGGGGCTGTTGTATGGGAATAGGTAGGGGGAAGGGCGTCAGGGAATACAGCGCGAGTAAAAACGGCAATGGACTCATGGGGATAACGGATGCTGGGGTCGTGTTTTGGACAACCGGCTAATAACTGTGGCCTAACCTACCATTCAATCGGTAGCTAATTTTACCGACTGTGCCGTTCATGGGACTGGTTCCTGGGGCGCTAAGGGCTAGAACGATGGACCAACGCTTGAATTTTTTCGATGGTGAGTTGTTCCACATGGGGCACTATGAGGTCCGCTCCAGCCTCCGTGAGGGTCTGGCTATAGCGGGTTTGGTAGGCTGGCTCTGCCTGTACATGGGGGGGTAAAACACCGATGGCCAGCCATTGGCGTTCAGGAAATTCGGCTTGAGCCGCTTGGATGGTGGCCATATCAGCGACCGTATCTCCGGCATATAAAACGGGTAGTCCGGTGGGGGTGGTTGCTTCGAGCTGCTCGATGGTCATATAGAGCCCCTTTGGGTCGGGTTTGCTGGGGGCATCGGCCATGGCAATCAAAATGGGTGCGTTCAGGCCCATGCGCTGTTGCAAAATATAGTTGGCCGAGCCTCGGGTGGCCCCGCTAAAAAAAGCGGATGGGACACCACCCTGGGCAAGGTCAGCGAGGTATTGAGCTCCCATGAGAATAGGCTCCTGGGTAATATATCCGGCCCATTGGCTAGGGTCGTCGCCGGAGCCCCGATAGCGCTCTTGAAAGTAGTCCACGATGGCATCGTAGTTATTGTTGTAGGCCTTACCTGATGTCTGGCTATGGCGCTGGATGAGTTCTTGGGAGGCTTTCCAGTCGTTGTTCCAAATGCCTTCGCTTTTGAGCTGGTCAATATCCTGGGGGGTGGGCCGATGTCCTTGGGTAAAATGTTCAACTGTGTCTGCAATGGCGCGCCGATAGGAGCCGCTTACGTCGCGGACAACGCCATCGATGTCGAATATAACTAAGGCAATAGGGTTAGGCATTGTTTAAGTTGGGGGCTAGATGGGGAGAGACTAACTTTTTGATGTGCTAAGGGGAGCCGATGCGCTAGAATTGTAGACTGTATAGTTTTGAAGCCAAGAGGCGTACAGCGGAGGTTTGCATTGTCTCGATTTATCTTAAAGGTTCTCTGGCTCGACAAGGATGTGGCGATTGCCGTAGATCAAGTAGTGGGCAAAGGATCGAGTCCGCTGACCTCTTACTTTTTCTGGCCCCGTAATGATGCGTGGGATCAGATGAAGGTAGAGCTTGAGTCTAAAACTTGGATTGTTGAAGAAGAGCGTATTAACCTGTTGAATCAGGCGACTGAAATTATCAACTATTGGCAGGAAGGGGGTAAGACGCTGCCCATGCAAAAGGCAGCTGAAAAATTCCCTGATGTATCTTTCACAGGTAGTTCGTGATTTGGGTTGATTTATAGACTTGTAAAAGAGTTCGTTTCTGCTGGATCGGTGGAAACGAACTCTTTTTTGTTGGTATGTCTGGAGCGGAATCCTGGATCGTAGATTCTAATGCCTGCCAATGTTGAATGCTGGCACGCAGTGCAAAACCTATGGAGTATAAATTGCTTTTGGGTTAAGGGGGCAGCAGGGTAAACAAAAGGCCGCAGCTTATTTAAGCTGCGGCCTTTTGTAGTGGATTCTAGTGGCTGC
The DNA here is from genome assembly GCA_938029995.1 of uncultured cyanobacterium. GTDB lineage: Bacteria > Cyanobacteriota > Cyanobacteriia > Phormidesmidales > Phormidesmidaceae > Leptothoe. The sequence continues at coordinate 9,425 of CALHGI010000388.1, forward strand.
TAAAAATTGTTTAGAAAGAGGAGCCTTTCAATTAGATATTGCCGCCTGCCGCTTGTACCCGAGCCCGAGCTCTTTTGAGGGACTTCTTGGCCTGAATAACGGCTTGCTTATCGTCGGAGGCAACGCTATCCGCTTCTGATTTGGCTGAGGTATATTCTTGCTCTGCCGCAGATAGATCAATGCTGTCGCCGCGCTCAGCACCGTTGACCAAAATGGTAACTTCGTTGTCTTCTATTTCGGCAAAGCCGCCCATGAGTGCGATCGCAACCCAATCTTTGTCAGCCCGTACTCGCAACACGCCGATGTCAAGCGCGGTTAGCAACGGAGCGTGACCACTCAAAATACCTAATTGACCGGTAGTACTGGGTAGCACTACCTCTTCCGCTTCAGCATCCCAAACTGTTTTATCAGGAGCCACTACGCGCACTGCTAATGCCATAAGACTTTAAGAATTAAAGAGGAATATTGAATGGTGAATAGTGAGTAGGGATGGAGAACACATTATTTATTCAGTCCAACAAGTTCAGTCTAAGAACCTGCTATACCACCCACCACTCACCATTCATGAAGCCGTAATCTTCGAAAAATGAGAGCCAGCTATCGCTTACGCTTCAGCCTTCATTTTCGCTGCAGTTTCCATGACCTCATCAATGCCGCCTTTGAGGTAGAAAGCCTGCTCAGGAATCTCGTCTAGTTCACCAGAGAGAATCATGTTGAAGCCCTTAATGGTGTCCGCCAGAGAGACGTACTTACCAGGAGAACCGGTAAAGATCTCAGCTACGAAGAAAGGCTGAGAAAGGAATTTCTCAATCTTACGAGCACGAGCAACGGCAAGACGGTCATCTTCAGACAATTCATCTAGGCCCAAAATGGCGATAATGTCCTGAAGTTCCTTATAGCGCTGCAAGATGGACTGCACAGCACGGGCGGTCTTGTAGTGCTCTTCACCAACGACGTCAGGCTGAAGCATCGTAGATGTGGAATCTAGAGGATCCACAGCGGGGTAGATGCCCTTGGATGCGAGACCACGGGACAGTACAGTGGTCGCGTCCAAGTGGGCGAATGTAGTTGCCGGAGCGGGGTCAGTCAAGTCATCCGCAGGAACGTACACCGCCTGAATGGACGTAATGGAACCCTCAAGAGTCGATGCAATACGCTCCTGTAGGTCACCCATGTCAGTACCCAGGGTGGGCTGATAACCTACCGCAGAAGGCATACGACCTAACAGGGCAGATACCTCAGAACCTGCTTGGACAAAGCGGAAGATGTTGTCGATAAACAGCAGTACGTCCTGCTTGTTCACATCGCGGAAGTATTCCGCCATGGTCAAGGCCGATAGGGCCACACGCATGCGAGCACCAGGGGGCTCATTCATCTGGCCGTACACCAGGGCCACTTTAGACTTGCTCAGGTCGTCGGCGTTAATTACACCAGACTCAATAAATTCGTTATAAAGGTCGTTCCCTTCACGGGTACGCTCACCAACACCGCCAAATACAGATACACCACCGTGCTCCTTAGCAATGTTGTTGATCAGCTCTTGAATTAAAACGGTTTTGCCTACACCAGCACCGCCAAAGAGACCAATCTTTCCGCCCTTACGGTAGGGACCCAGTAGATCGATAACTTTAATACCAGTTTCAAATACAGAGGGCTTTGTCTCTAATTCGGTAAGCTTGGGAGCGTCACGGTGGATAGGAGAGGTTGTGGACATATCCACATCACCTTTCTCGTCCACGGGCTCACCAAGAACGTTAAAAATACGTCCCAAAGTGGGGGTACCAACCGGCACGTTGATTGGGGAGCCCAGGTCAGTAACCTGCATACCCCGAACCAATCCATCGGTGGAGCTCATCGATACAGCTCTGACTTGGCTATCACCCAGTAGTTGCTGTACCTCGCAAGTAACAGCTACGGTTTGCCCAGCCGGATTTGTACCTTCAACCTTGATAGCGTTATAAATGTTTGGCAGTTGGCCAGCGCTGAACTTAACGTCTAGAACAGGGCCAATAATCTGAGTGATTACGCCAGTATTTTTTTTCTCTGCAGTGGTGACCATGCTTGCGCCTTATCCTAAGGGTGTTAGCTACTGCGGCGACTTTTAATTTTATTTTTACTTTCAAAGTGCCATGTAAAAGATTATCACTAGATGTATCATCCATGGCACTAGGATTTGCTATAGTTGGTGCGCTTTTGGGTCGTTATGGCGTTCTATCCGTCGACTAGCTCTGAGTTTGACGGATGTGCTACCCATGCTGTTTTTTTGACCTGCCAAGAAGAATTGCAAGCACTCCCACGATCGATAGTCCCGGTTCCGGGATTGATTGGGATGGGGTGGGCTCTGGTGGAATTACTTCAGGTTGCACCGGGGTGACGGGCGTTGGTGTGGTGACCGTGGGCACATTTGCCACAGGTTGGGCTGGCGGGTCATTGGTGAATGCTGCCTCCACCGTGGGGGGCTTCACCGGTGTGATCGCTGGCGTGACGGGGGGAATGGTCGTGACAGGGGTTGGTGCGGCTTGGGGGGGCGTACTGACTGGCTGGGCTGGGCTGGGTGTCGGAGTCGCACTGGTCCGATAGTCGGGGCGCTGGCGGATGTAGAACCGATCGTTGGGAATGGTGTCGGTAACGAAGTAGTTAAACCGAACATTTTCACCGGGGTTTACGCCCGACCCTTCATGGAAATTGATGAAATCTCGCACATCTGTTACCTCATCTGCCCGGGTGTAGTGGTCCGATTGATAAGGGCGCACAGGGCCGATGCCTTGGGCAAAGGATAGGCCATCATTTTCGTTGCTGGCGATGCCTGCGGTCTCTTGTAGTTCATGGTCATAGAACCGCCAGAAGGCCCCTGTAAGATTGCGCGACACAATATCGATGGCAAAGCCTGGGCGATTAAAGATGGAGTGCTGTTTCGCTGTGGTTAAGCCGTTAACGGCTAATAAAATATCGAGTCCCCACACATCTTGATAGACCACAAAGGGGTCTTGAGTGGTGCCAGAACCCATAACATCGGTGATTCTAAAGTTGTTGGATGCTGCGCTAAACAGTAAACCGTTCTGGCTACATCCGTTTGGTAAGCACGCAGCTTGTGCTGCGGGGCTAATGAGTGCCAGCAAACCATTACTGACGATGATCGCTGCGCCAATTTGCTGCGTAGCGTTAGTAACTATTCCCATGGGTAAAGCCTCGGAACCAAAAAAATGCAGTCTAAGACATGTATCAAAAAGCACTGATGCTTTAAGGTGTGGTCGATGTCTTTTTTGAGTGAGAGTAGCTGGTTAAAGCCTATTTTTTTCGGGCTTTTGCTACTTTTTTAGAATGGCATTTTTTTCTTGGTCTATCCATGGAAATACGGATGCTTTATCAAAAGTAGACATCAAATTCTATTGAACTTTGAGGTTTATACTTAGGTTTCGCGTAGCTGGATATGACAAACCGCTGATTTTAGTCGGCGATTTGCTGCTTAATAGCCGTTGCCCTTTCAATCTTGGTGCGATCGCATGGCCTGTGGGGGCAAGCTATAGTTCGTTTATCCATGAAAAAGCGAGGCGCTTTAAAAAACACCTCGCTTTTCCATGGATAGATTGGTTTAAGTTACCTGTTGCGCCTTTCCTAGCGGGATGTTGGCTGCCGAATATCCAGGTTGTCACCCGCTTCAATCGTGATGGTGCCATCTAGCAGGGGAGTCGCCCCAGTCGCCGTGGCAGTTCCATAGAACCGCACGGTGTCATTCGCCCAAACATCGATGCTGCCACCGCTGCTGTCTTCTGAGTCCGCCTGCAGGGTGGAGCTACGATCCACTAGGACATAGGCCGCATTAAATCCGTCTTCGATCGGCATGCCGCCAATGGACAGGGTGCCACCTTGGCCCACTCCATTGGCATAAATCTCACCGCCCACTAGGTTGATTTGCTCACCCAGCATAATGATTTCGCCTGGGGAGGTGGCCTCGTCAGCAGGGGTATGGTCGGAAACATCCACTATGCCTCGGACCAAGACTGTTCCTGGGGCAGGGACTAGGGACGGAGTAATGTTTGTGAGGGTTTGGGAGCCATCAGGGTTGACTACAATTTGAGTGGCATTTTGCTCGTTGCCACCGGTTAGTAATTGAGCGAGTTCTGTGGTGGGTAATGTGTCCGGTGGAGCTTCATAGGAAGAGGATTCAGTCGTCGCGGAGATGGCCTCCAGGGTATCAGCGGGAATCACATCCAAGCTGAGTAGGTTGCCAGGCTGATTGAGGCGCAGTAAAGCTTCCCCTGCGGTGGCCACTAGATTGACCGTGCCACCCGGGGCCATAAGACTGCCATCGTTCTGAATGTATTGGCCAATGAGGGAGATGGTTGCCTGGGGCTCCACTTGCAGAATGCCTTGGTTGTCAATACTTCCAGAAGGTAATTCTGGAACGAGAGGGGCTAACTCAGTGTCAGTTGAACTTTCAGGCGCTGACAGCAATAGGTACCCCATGGGAGCGTTCGTTAGATTACTGATGCTGGGGGCGGCTATGGTGGTGGCCCTCAGTAAACCCGTGGACGGGTCTAGTTCTACTAGAGGGGCTAGGGCATCGGTTGAAACTGCGGGCTTGTCAGTGGATAAACCGAGGTCACTGACGGAGCCATCTATGGATAGCAGATACGTATCCTCAAACAGGAGGCCGGACGCTGTAGTGGCGGTCAGATTGGCAGGTAAGCTTAGGCTCACATTTTCACCAAAAACAATCCCAGCAGGATTGACTAGAAAAAGGTTCGCATTGCTGGCATTGAGGAGGTCATTGCTGGTTATCTGGAGCAACCCATCAATGGAGGAAGGCTGTAGCGCATTAATCAGGCTAATGACATTGGCAACATTGGGGTCGACCACAAAATTAGCCGCATCACCGGTGTCTAAGTCAAACTGTTGGAACTGGTGAATCAAGTTGGGGGCAACGCCACCCGAAGACTGTCCACCCAAAATGTTGAACTGATTAGATTGCTGAACAACGCTGGTGTCTGACGTTGCGGGCTGAATCATGGTAGGCGTTTCAGCTACTGGTTCGATTGAGGGTGCAATTGCCGGTGCCGTCTCAATCTTTAGCTGGGCCGAAGCGATGGCGTGAAAGTTCACCAGCCACAGTGGCATGGCTGCCAAAAGGACGTATGAAAATTTGAAGGTCATAGAATCAGCAACTGCCAGACAGCGTGTCAGCATATGCACTAGTTAAAGATGTATCAAGAATTACAGATGTCACCCGCTATATAAATGATACGGGGAATTTTTAATACAACCTGAAGTAACGGTAAAGATCAATGTGTTGAAACCATGAAGTTGGCTGTGGGATGTGCTCGGCCTAAGTTCGGGAACCCGTACCATTGGACCTGTTGCTATGTCAGCTCATCAAGCGATAAATTAGCACTCGGCAATAGAGAGTGCTAATCCTTGTTTAGGTTGCAGCTTCTTCCCCTATCAAACTCTTTCTGTGGGTAACCCACGTCCAAGTTTGACCCTATATTTTCGTTGCAGAAAGACGATCATTGTAGACGTGGACAGAGTTTAAGGGGGACTGCCCTGGTGGACTGATACCGCCTTGGTGCAATTGCCGAATGATTGATCTATCAAAGTTCGGAGAAAACTATGGCAGCCATTTCTTTGAGTGTTTCAAGCGTCACTCCCCTAGGCGATCGCGTTCTAATTAAAGTCAGCGCATCTGAAGAAAAAACCGCTGGCGGCATTTTGCTGCCCGATACAGCTAAGGAAAAGCCCCAGGTAGGAGAGATTACTGCCGTTGGCCCTGGCAAGCGTGGCGACGATGGTAATCGTCAGGCTCCTGATGTTGAAGTCGGCAATAACGTCCTCTACTCCAAGTATGCAGGTACTGACATCAAGCTAGGCGGTGATGATTATGTACTGCTATCCGAGAAGGACATCCTTGCAGTCGTTGGCTAACGGTCAAGGCTATAAGGTTTTGAATTTTAAGTTTTGAATTTTGAGTTGAGGGATATTGCACAGGTTTAGAAATGCTTGGCTTTTCTGCCTGACATTATCAGGCTGAGCCTTTTATGAGTTGCTTAAACGCAGCGTTCATAAGTCAAAAAAGAGCTCAGACCTGCAGCCCCCAAGCTCGCTTCTTGTTCCCCACTCCAGACCCATCTGAAACGTTCTGAAACATAGGTTAATTCATGGCTAAGCGCATTATATATAACGAGAACGCTCGTCGTGCCCTGGAAAAAGGCATGGATATTCTGACCGAGGCTGTTGCCGTTACCCTTGGTCCCAAGGGACGTAACGTTGTGCTCGAAAAGAAATTTGGCTCTCCCCAAATCGTCAATGACGGTATCACCATTGCGAAGGAAATTGAGCTAGAGGACAACATCGAAAATACTGGAGTGTCCCTGATCCGTCAGGCTGCCTCCAAAACCAACGACGCCGCTGGTGACGGTACCACCACGGCTACCGTATTGGCCCATGCCATTGTTAAGGAAGGTCTACGCAACGTGGCTGCTGGTGCTAATGCCATCTCCCTAAAGCGTGGCATTGAGAAAGCCACCGCTTATTTGGTAGAGCGTATTGCTGAGCATGCCCAGCCCGTTGGCGATTCCACCGCCATTGCTCAGGTAGGTACGATTTCTGCCGGTAATGATGAAGAAGTTGGCAAAATGATTGCCGAAGCCATGGAGAAAGTCGGCCGCGAAGGCGTGATTTCCTTGGAAGAAGGTAAGTCCATGACAACTGAGTTGGAAATTACCGAGGGTATGCGCTTTGATAAGGGCTATATCTCCCCTTACTTTGCGACGGATACCGAGCGCATGGAAGCCGTGCTCGATGACCCCTACATTCTGCTAACTGACAAAAAAATTGCCCTGGTTCAGGACCTGGTGCCTGTGCTAGAGCAGGTGGCCCGTTCCGGCAAGCCATTATTGATTCTGGCTGAAGATATTGAGAAGGAAGCCCTAGCGACTCTAGTGGTCAATCGTCTACGCGGTGTGCTCAATGTAGCCGCTGTTAAGGCTCCTGGTTTTGGTGATCGCCGTAAATCCATGTTGGAAGACATTGCGGTTCTATCTGGTGGTCAGGTGATTACTGAGGACGCTGGTCTGAAGCTCGATAATGTCACCATTGAAATGCTGGGTACGGCTCGTCGCATTACCTTGACTAAGGACACCACTACGCTGGTTGCTGAAGGTAATGAAGCTGAGGTGAAAGCTCGTTGTGAGCAGATTCGTCGCCAAATTGAAGAATCTGATTCTAGCTACGATAAGGAAAAGCTTCAGGAGCGCTTGGCTAAGCTTTCTGGCGGTGTGGCCGTCATCAAGGTTGGTGCAGCCACTGAGACCGAAATGAAGGATCGTAAGCTGCGCCTGGAAGATGCTATCAATGCCACTAAGGCGGCGGTTGAAGAAGGTATTGTTCCAGGTGGTGGAACTACCCTGGCTCACTTGGCTCCTGGTCTTGAAGAGTGGTCTAACGCTAACTTGACTGACGAAGAGCTGACGGGTGCTTTGATTGTCACCCGTGCATTGACCGCACCCTTGAAGCGGATTTCTGAGAATGCTGGTCAGAATGGCGCTGTGGTTGCTGAGCATGTGAAGGCTAAGGACTTCAACATTGGCTTCAATGCTTCTGTCAATGAGTATGTGGATATGCTTGCTGCCGGTATCGTTGACCCTGCGAAGGTAACTCGCTGTGCGACTCAGAATGCTGCGTCTATTGCAGCTATGGTGCTGACCACTGAGTGCATTGTTGTAGACAAGCCTGAGAAGGAAGCAGCTGGTGCTGCCGCTGGCGGCGGCATGGGCGATTTTGACTACTAATTGATTCTCTGATTACTCAGTGAATGGGTTCTCTGATGATTCAGGTGTGACATTGCGTTAGTAACGATTGTCCTTTGGCTTTTGTTACTGGCTCATGAAATCGGCAGGTGTTCCA
>CALHGI010000389.1 GCA_938029995.1 uncultured cyanobacterium
GGGGGCGACTGAGGAACCGGGCAATGTCTCGAATTTGCTCCAGCCGAACCTGGGGTCTACCGCGCCGCTTAAGGCCCGCCTCCTGGGCCTCTGCTACGGTGAGTAACTTCCCTTGGTGTAGATAGGTGGGCTCCACCCATAACAAGTCGGGATGGTTGTGAGCCTGAATGCGCCGACTGAGATTTTCTGGCGTTTCACGGTCATTTTCGAGCAGTAGGGCAGCAAAGGCTTTTGCCACTAAGCTACGACCGATGCCAGGGGGGCCGACAAATAGGTAGCCAGGGGCGATGCGCTGTCGGATAACGGCTTGTACCAGCAGCTCAATCGCCTGGGATTGCCCCGTAATATGGGCAAATTTCTGGGCAAATTTTTGGGCTAGGGGCCGCGTTTCTTCCATGGGGTTGGGGTTAATTTAGGGAGCATACCACTGCTCTAGGTAGGTGGAGACGATGGTTTGGATTTGCTGTGCCACGGTTGTTGCGTTAGGACTACCATCCACCGCAATAAACCCTGTCTGCCCTTGAGCCTGGGCGGCAAATCCTGCATGGACCCGACGATGGAACTCAATGCCTGCCTGCTCAATGCGGTCGGCTTGTCCTCGGGCCGCCATGCGTCCTAAGCCGGTGGCTACATCCAGCTTGAGCCATAGGGTCAGATCGCTGGTTAATCCTTGGGTGGCAATGGTGTTTAGGGTCTCGATCAGCGCTAAATCTAGCTGGCGACCATAGCCCTGATAGGCAACTGTGGATGCGGTGTAGCGATCGCAAAGCACCAAATGTCCAGACTTAAGGGCGGGAACTAATACTTGCTCAACATGCTGGGCCCGATCGGCCGCGTAGAGCAATAACTCCGATGTGCTGGTTACACTGTCCGTATCCGTGGAGGGCTGCAGTAAAACCTGCCTTATCTGCTGTCCAACGCTAGTACCCCCTGGCTGTCGGGTCACGATGATTCCGGTGGGCGCATGGGCTAAACCTTCGTCGGCCAGTCTATTTTCTAGCCACTGACGCAAATGCTGGATTTGTGTGGTTTTCCCACTCCCCTCAATTCCTTCAAACACAATGAGCTTACCGCGCATCTTTTCCCCAATCCTTCTGAATTAATGGCTTGGACCAGGTTATCCCAGTCCCCCTAGTCCAAACTAATAACGAAGATTTGAGTGTCGCAAATCCCCCTAAACTAGACTGTAAATAGTTACGGACAAATCTAAATAAAATGCACTTTTCTACTTGAATAGGACTTTGGACGGTACCATTGACATTAAACTTAATGGTTTAAAACCAGTCTCGGCATATTTATCCTGAAAAAACCATTGTTCCTTAGAAGGGTAAAAGCGGATGCAGATTTGTTCCCAGGGTTATTGAAATAATATTTCAGGCCATTAGGTCCTCAGCCTATTTTTGAGACTGAGCCCTGGCGCCGCCCTATATCCACTGTAGATTTCAAACCTGTGCAGTAGTTCTATCGTTTTCTATGGCCCGGTATACCAATCTTTTCGTCAGCGTTCTTCCTGCCAATAACCTCCGGGAAGCCCTGCCAGATGTACTCCAGAATTGTGGTCTCCACCTGGTTTACCAGGATGGTGATTATATGATGGCAAAAGAACCCCCTGGCATGGTTTCCTACAGTCAGCTAGCCACGGTTGAGGTGTTGATCGGTTCCACCGATGAAACTGAATTAGTGGCTCAGGACCCTGCTGCTACTGTCAATCTGGTGGTGAAGAATGAGGAGCTACCCTTAAAGATTAACAATCACTGCCATAGGATTTTTCAACTGGTTAACCAAGCCATTGCGAGCAAGGCCAGTTAATCAATATCCTGCTTCTAATCCGTTCCAGGGTCAGAGGCCCTGGTATGACAGCCCAAATTTAACTGGGCCTCGGCGCAACACGCTTCAAACGTCTAGGAGGCTGCAGTTTCGAGTTTGGCCATGGTTTAAGGCAATCTGTGACTCGTAATCCTTTGTTCCTTACGAGTTCTCTTCGTCCTCAACAATCATGTTGGGGCTAATTAACGTAATGTCAAACTCATCGGGAGGGACTGTTGATGTGGTGTCCCGTTTCAGCTGGTAATAAATAGCTCGTGCCTGGGGCCCAAAAACGATTTCGTCCTCGTTTTTTAAATCGTGGGCCTGGAGTTTGCGGCCGTTGATTAACATGCCATTGGCGCTGGGCTTACCCTTAAGATTACCGTCGACAATTCGGTAATAGTAGGTTTCATCGTCCTTAGGAAGCTGTACTAGCGTCGCGTGATGCCTAGAAACAAACTGTGAAGCCAGGCGTATGTCACACTTCACATCGCGACCGACTGAATACACAGAGCTATCTAGGACAATTTCCCGTCGACCTTGGCTATCTTCGACGATAAGAATACTGCTGAGGTGAGAACCTGAAGCCATGCTAACCATGAAATGATGAATCTTGGAGAAAAATCAGGCCGTCAATTAATTCGCTACTGTCACTATTCTGCCAGTATTCAGGGCCTTCAGGATTTTCCCTTGCTATTCAGCTTTACGCAATGGGGCTGCCATATTTTCCCAGTGCCTTTTCGTTGCCTACGTAGAGGCTTAGGCGAATGTAGCAGGCCTAGCCACTACGTTAAGTTCTATAAAGTTATGGCAGACAACATAGCATTCCCAGCCGACTCCTAGAATATTACAGCGGGGGGGTAACGGGTTAATGTATTTGCTAACCGCAATTATTGGCTAATTTGGCCAAATTAAAGACCAATGACCCAGATTCTGGCCCATCGCATCTGTCAGGCTAGGATGGTGGATATGTCGGACACCCTCAATGGAAATCTGCCCCACCATTGATGATGGCCATCAATGGATAGGTCCGTCGATGGCGATGTCTGTTCGCAGGGAATGAAACTATAAGCCGGTGCTGATTTGGGGGATGAACCGATCTGGCAATGATGCAATAAACCGGTATCTATTAGATGAAATCATCCCGAGGATCAGCAACG
>CALHGI010000390.1 GCA_938029995.1 uncultured cyanobacterium
CCGATTACCTCCAGGCCGCCCATCCCCCCATCCCCAATGGAGAAACCCTCTTATCTGCCCAGTCCAGTTGGAAAAACAACAAAGACAGCGGCCGCACCGTCTATCTGGAAATGGTGATCGACACCAGCGGTTCCATGGAAGGAGACCCCCTACAGGCGGTGCAAGCAGGATTGCGCATTGCCAGTCAACAAATTAACCAGGGCAACCAGGTGGGCCTGGTCACCTTTGCCGACCAGCCGGTGCGACGCTTAGAGCTCACTCCGTTTGATCAGCTACAACAGAAAAAACTGTTGGCCGCCATTGACCAACTCGAAGCCTATGGCGGCACCGCCATGTATGACGGCGTCATGATAGCCCTGGCTGAGCTAATGAAAAAACAAGCCGACGACCCCAATGGTCGCTTTTATCTGCTGTTATTGAGTGATGGAGCGGTTAACGAAGGACACCTATTCCGAGATGTCAAAGACATCATGGCCTACAGTGGTGTGCGCTTTTATCCCATTGCCTATGGTGATATCAATGAAGCAGAACTACAGGCCATTGCCAGCCTGCGAGAATCAACCGTGAAGCAAGGCAACCCCGAAAATGTACAAACCCTGTTTAAGGACTTATTCCAAGTAAATCTGTAATGTCCCCCCTTAATCCCACAAAACGTCTGCTGAGTACCCTGGGCCTGGGCTGGTTAGCCTTCGGTGGCCTGGGCTTGGGCCTACGCTATGCCGTTCAGGTACCAGAAGTGACCGTCATTATCGATCAGAGCTATTGTCCTCCGGCCCAGTGGCAAACCTCTGTGGTTCAGCCCTATGATGACCTGTACCAAAAGAGTCAGGCTAACCAGCGCAAGATTTCCCAAGTGGTGGTGGTGACGGGTATTGACCAAACGATCCTGGCTGCCATTCCCACCCCTGATAATTTGGGCAAACCCTTTGGGCAAGCCCCCAGCCCTGAGACATTGGCTGAGTTACAACAACAGTTTTCAAAACCTGTTGTGCTCACATGTGAGCAGTAAGATTCGTGGGCGTTACTGATCCTCGGGATAATTTTATAGCTTGGCGCCCATAGTCTCGATCCGGCTATTAGCCAGGTTTACAGATCGATGCATCCTCTAAATCAGCAACGGCGATTCGTGTAACTTTGGCAAGGTTACGGAACCTGGGCAACGCCGAGAAATTTCTTTTTAATGAACGGAGAGGTCATGGCGGAAAGCAGCCCACCGTAATCAAGGTCGAACATCACCTCGCTCCCCACCTGCAAATCATAATTCTCGCTGTCGAGCACAACATGATCGCTGCTAGCCCCTAGTATTTCCAGGTTGTTATGGGGCCTTAAGCCAGATACTAGAATATCTTGCCTACCCAAAGCGAGAATAACCCGGAGATGGATGCCGCGATCGCAAAAGGTGGGAATCTTGCCAAAAGCAGTCTGACAGCTTTCACCATAGGGTAAAGATGGTTTCGACTTGGATTCGATCACTTCGGCAATCAAATGAAAGGCGCTGGTGTGCAAGCCTGGAATCGCCTGGCGGTTGACGGTTTCACACCCTAACAGAATCGATTCCCCTAAACGCAGATTGTTAATTCTGCCCACATTTTGGGCCGATTCATACCATTCGTAGTTAGCTGAGTTGCCGCCTGAGATAATGTCTAACTTAATTTTAAACTCTTTTTCAATAGCGTCAGCCAAGCGAGATAACTCATTCATTTTTTGGTGATCTGGCTTGATGCCACCATAACAGGCCAAGTTGCAGCCGATGCCAATAATTTTGATATGGGTTAGGTCCAGGGTGGTGCTGATAAATTGGGGCAGGTCACGGGGCAATATGCCCTCCCGCAGATCTCCCAACTCCACCATGAGAATAATCTGATGGACCGTACCATGAACCTTGGCATAATGGGACAGTTCTCTCACCGTCTCAAGTTCCGTATTGAGACTAATGTCGACATTTTTAATCACAGTTTCTGCCTGGCTCAACGCCGTGCGTAGCAACACAAACTGAGTCGACACCCCCGCATTTTTCATTTTTTGAATATTTTCCAGGCGAGAGTCGGCAATAAATTTGACGCCGCCTTGAATCATTGCCTCTGCGATGGAGGGCTCTCCTAGGGTTGCTTTGGAGACGCCCATTAAGGAAATACCTTGATGGCCATAGAGTGTGGATAGGATTTCAGCGTTGTGCCGGATTTGGTCGAGGGAAATTTCTATTCTGGGCATGAACGCGTTCATCGATATCTATCCAGAGATGGGCCAGAGATGGGGCGTTGCTGATCCTTGGGCTACATCGATGCGAATATCCTTTCAATCAGCAACGCCACGACATGCTGTCCTATCCCATGGCCAATACCGGCAACGGTGCTAAGGGCACAGGTGGGTTGATTTTTTGATTCAGGCTAGGAAAGCGATCGCTTAAGGCTTGAATCAGTTTGTGACACCCGTAGTTCAATACATCCGTGGTGGGTAAGTGGAAACGGTTTTCATAATCCTGGATGATTGTTGGGATTTCTGCGTCTGGTAGGTTTTCGTGGCTTAATGCGATCGCAATTACCTGGGCCTGGGAAACAGTCTCAATCAGCTGAATTTCACTTTCCACCGTAGGCATCGCCAACCCAGGAAAATCACACCGAAATCTCCGCACAGGCGGATGTTGCAAGATAACGCCATCGGGTACGCTACCCTTCAAAATACCAATGGAACTCATGAAAGCAGGATGGCTGACCGCACTTTGTCCCTCAACTAAAATAATATCCGGCTTTTCCTGCTCAAACGCTTGCACCACCGCATTTTCTATTTCGCCGATGGCAAATTGGGCCACCAGGGCATCCATGGATACCCCATACTTTGCCCCCTGCATCAAGCTGGTTTGCCCTGTGGCGATCATGACCGATTTCAAGCCTAGGTTGTTTAAGGCGTTGTTGAGCTCCACTGCGGTGGTCATCTTGCCGCAGGCACAATCGGTACCTAATACGGCAATTACCGGCACATCAACCTTAGCGATGTGCCCCGTAAAGACGTGGGAATCTTTCAATGCGGGCGGTTTTCTAACGTCCTTAATTTGGACGCCACAATTCACCGCCATATGGGCAAACTCTCGATCTTCGGAAAAGAACTGATGCAGACCACTAATGATATCCATCCCCTTTTCCATCGCGTCTAAGATGAGGGATCTTTCCGCCTTAGAGATATACGTATCTAGGGGCGCTTTTCCATATATGTAACAGTTTGGCGAGGCTGGCAGGTAACGCAAAGCATCATCCAAATCGGCAAAAATGGGAATATTATTCCTTTTATCTCCCAGTGCTTCCCCGGCATCCTGGCCAGCTAAGCAGCTATCAATTACCCCAACAATCCTATAGATCTCAGAATGTCTCACTAGACCTGCGGCAGTTTTGCCATCTGCTAAGCCAAATTCACTCTCGCAGTAAACTAAAGCCGTCTTTTTTATAATTACCATGCCATTAATTTCCGTCAGGCTGTATTGAAAACCCTCAAGAAGCTCCCTTGAAACCGAAAAGTTTCTCTAAAATTTAAAACTCTACTGCCGTTGCTGATTTAGAAGATGAATCGATTTGTAAACCTAGCTAATAGCCGGATTGAGACTAGCAAAATCATCCCGAGGTTCAGCAACGCCACTCTACTAAACCTGAAAAATACCGTTCAAACGTCGTCTAATTTGAAACGTGTATTTCCTTTGTATTCCCTAACTTTGCATACACTAATAAAACTACGAAGCACAAATATTTGCACCCTAGAAAATCTTTTGAAAGGCCTAAGCAATGTAGGTTTGCAGCGGAAATCTCAAGACCTAATCGAGTTTCGGTTTAAACTTAGCCCATGCTAACGTTAACACACATTACTTTTTTTGGATAAATCCACCTGGGCCATCACTGAACTGAATGAAAAATAATGGCCGGTGTGTGACACAAGGATAGCTCAGTCGTTAGGCTCCATACTATGTCTGGGCGCCTATAGGCATAGATGATCGTCGAAAGCTTTAGCTGACAGCAGCGATGGGCGGCAGCAGGCTGCTGACTGTATTCAGCAGCTTGTTATATTGGCACGACACTGAGTGAGTTTGTCGCTCTTCCCTAGGGAACCAAAAACAACTCCCATCGCTAGCTTTCTAGCCATTACAAAAGACTTGCCATGAATGACATGGCTGTTATATGAACGTTCTAGCATTGTCTTCACCTCGTCAGCCTGATTGCTGTCGAGGGATTAATGCCTAGATCGGGAAAAAGAGT
>CALHGI010000391.1 GCA_938029995.1 uncultured cyanobacterium
GATCCGGGCGGAAGCGGGGTCCCAGAATTGGCCTTTGTGGCAGGTGGCGGTGGCTCGGTAGCTTTCAGGAATAAGGTGGCCAGGACCACTGCGACGATGGCCATGGCCCAGCTTATGTTTCCAGGCCCAAAACTGGGAGACGTCCGGTAGGGGGCGGCAAAAATAATGTTCATCGGGGCCTAGAATTTGTACGGCCCCACCGCTGGCGGGGGTGGCTGTGGCGGGGTCCTGTAATGAATACATAAAGGCAATGGTTTGATTGCCCTGGGATGGGGGGAGGGTGAGCCGATAGTACCAGCCTTCAAAAAAGGGGTGTTGTTTGCTGTCCCAGTGATATCCGCTGTGGGGGGCGGGACGGGGTATGGGACGGGGGGTGGGACGGATCATAGCGTTGTTTTTGTGCCCACGGGGTCCGTTGCCACCCGCCCCTTTTCCATGGCTTCAATGGCTTGGTAAAGGGCCAGAAAATTCCCGGCCCCAAACCCCTGGACGGCTTGGCGGCGTTCAATAAATTCGAAGAAAAAGTGGTTGTTGGGGAAAATGGGCTGGGAAAAGATCTGTAGCAGCAGCGACTGGGGTTGGTTGGGATGCCAGTCGAGCAAAATTTGTTGCTCCACAATCTGTTGCCATTCTTGGGGCAAAACGGGGGGAACTGGCTGCGATCGCAACCGCCGTTGCATGTGCCCGTAGTAGGTCGCAGGCACTGACAGTAGCGGCACCCCCCGCCGTCGCAGGGCCATGACAGTGGGCACCAGGGGCTCGCTGGGGAGGGCAATGTGCTGAATTCCCGCCCCCCGATTGGCATTTAAAAATGCCTGAATTTGCGATGGGGCAGCGGTCCCATGGGCGGGCTCATTGATATTGAAATATAGCTGACTGGCGGGGGAAAACAACACCTGACTGCGGAGGCCGGATTGGTCAGTTTGGATATTAAACTGTTGTTTCTGTTGTAGGTCAAACAGTCGTTGGTAAAAGCTAGCCGCCGCCTGGAGTTCCCCCGTGGGAACATTCAGCACCATGTGGTCGATACCCTGGGAAGCTGGGGGACCGCCATCGGATACACCCGATGGCGCGCCATTGGGAAAACCATCGGGTGCACCAGCGGGACCGCCATTGGGTACACCAGCGGGACCGCCAGCGGATGCACTAGCGGGCGCGCCAGCGGGTGCGGGGAGACTATTTTTAGTAGGTTGTCTTCGATTTAGAATAGGACGCTGAATCAGCGTATGGCGGAGGCTTCCCCAGCCGGGAATGCAGGCCCAGGCAGTAGCGGGGCGATTGTCCAGCTGGGCAAGGATGGAGCCGGGGGACCGCCGGGGGTTAGGGGCCATGGGACGGCCAGGGGTCGGACGTCCCAACCGGTTTAAGCGATGTAATACGGCGGAGAGATCGTTGACCTCAAGGGCCACATCCGCCACCCCCGGCGCATGATGGCGAAGATACTCAGCCACGGGACTCTCTGGCTGCCGGGGGGACGACAGCAGGAACAGGGTATTTCGATAGCGTAGAATCTCTAGATTTCGATCGGGCAGGGTGGCCCGCTTAACCCATGTCCAGCCCAGACGTTGGACAAACCAGTCCCGCTGGTGCGCCGCATCTTCAACAAAGAAATGGATGTGGTCAATTTTCATACATGAGCGTAGACGATAGATGCCGGGGTGCATTTATGGCGGGGCGCACAGATGCCGGGGCACACAGATGCCTGGTTGCACAGATGCGGGGGTGAACGACCTAGTCCCCATGGTGCTAGGGTAATGCGATTTCCCAGAACTGCACGTTTCCTTAATAAGAGTCTCGGAGGTCTTAATAAATTTAGAAATACACCTGGGAAAGCGACAAAACGTCTTACCCTTTCAGCATCCGCCTGTCCTGCCACCTTCTACCATGACCTCTCCAACCACTGACTATGCATCTGGCACTACGCCAGCTGCGTTTACGAAGCGCATTCAGGTGTTTTACGATGAATCGTCCCAGCTGTGGGAGCAGGTGTGGGGGGAGCACATGCACCATGGCTACTACGGCCCCGACAGCCGGGCGGCTAGCCCCCAAGAGGCCCAGCGCCTTTTAATTGAAAAAATCTTGGCCTGGGGCGATGGCTCCCCATCCCAAATATCGAACCAGCGGCCTGTCCCCCTGGCCGCCACACCGCCCCCCGAGACAATTTTGGATGTGGGCTGCGGCATTGGTGGCAGTACCCTCTACCTGGCCAGCAAGTATCGTGCCCAGGCGACGGGCATTACCCTGAGCCCGGTGCAGGCGGCTCGCGCATCTAGCCGAGCCCGGACGGCGGGGTTGGGGGACCATGTGCAGTTTCAGGTGGCGGATGCCCTGGCCATGCCCTTTGCGGACGACAGTTTTGATTTGGTTTGGTCCTTGGAAAGTGGGGAGCACATGGCCGATAAGGGACAGTTTCTACGGGAATGTTGCCGGGTGCTTAAACCCGGGGGGCGATTGATGGTGGCCACCTGGTGCCATCGGCCTACAAACTCACCCCTAACGCCCCAGGAGCAAGACCACCTGGCCCAACTTTACCGGCTATATCATTTACCCTATGTGATTTCCCTGCCGGAATATGCCACCCAGGCCCAGGCCCTACCGTTAGAAGATTTGAGAACAGCGGATTGGTCCGAGGCTGTGGCGCCCTTTTGGCAGGATGTGGTGAAGTCGGCCCTCAATCCCCAAGTGCTATGGGGCATTTTGGCGGCGGGTTGGCAAACCGTGGAAGGGGCCATGGCCATTCCGTTGATGATGGAGGGTTATCGCACGGGGTTGATTCGCTATGGGTTGTTGACGGGGGTGAAACAAACCAACGGGCAACAATCCGGCGGGCAGTCCAACGAGTAAAAAAAGCGGGCAGCAGTCCAACGAGTAAAAATAGACATATGGTGAGAGATCGGGTCACACGTGGGCAAGCACAGCCGTCCCATACGGCCAATCATCCTTTTTCCTGGCGCCGCTGGCTGAGAGCCCTATGGGCATTTTCCCGGCCCCACACCATTGTGGGCACGACATTGAGTGTTGGGGCGCTGGGGGTCATGGCCTGGGTATTGGTGGCTCCGGGGGGGAGTCCGCTGGCGCTGCTGGGGGCGATGGCGGCGGCCTTGGTGCCCAGTCTCTGTGCAAATGTGTACATTGTGGGGCTTAACCAGCTCACCGACATTGCCATTGATCGGATTAACAAACCCCATTTGCCCCTGGCCTCCGGGGTGTTCTCCGTGTCCATGGGACGTTGGATTGTGGCGGCATTGGGGGGGGTAGCCCTAGTGTTAGCAGCATTACAGGGGGCAATTTTATGGACGACGGTGGCCCTGAGCATGGCCATCGGCACGGTGTATTCCGTGCCGCCGCTGCGGCTAAAGCGGTTTCCCTTTTGGGCGGCGCTGTGTATTTTTGGGGTGCGTGGTGTAATTGTGAATTTGGGCTTTTTTACCCATTTTCGCCAGGGTTTAAAGCCGGAATCTATGCCGTGGCACTCTATTCCACCTGAGGTGTGGGCGCTGACGGTGTTTGTGGTGGTGTTTTCGTTTGCGATCGCAATTTTCAAAGATATTCCCGACCTAGAGGGGGACCGTCGATTTCAGGTCCGGACGCTGACGGTGCGCCTCGGCCCCCGGTTTGTCTTCCGGCTATCTTTATGGGTGCTGACCCTTTGCTATGGACTGATGGTGGGTCTAACGCTACTGGGATTACTGCCATCGGTGCAGCCCCTATTTTTAGTGGTTACCCATGGCGGGCTGTGGGGCCTGCTGGGGTGGATGAGCCGACGGGTTAATTTACAGGAAAAGTCCCACATTAGCCGCTTCTATCAATTTATTTGGCGACTGTTTTTTCTAGAATATTTGCTGTTTCCCCTGGCCTGTCTGATGGGCCAGTAGACTCCCCAAAAGTCGCCAAAAATTCTGATGGAAGTCTTGGTATAACTTCACGTGATCTTTACCCGTCTCTATCTGTAAGCCTCTGCCCCGTGGCGTAGTTGTAGCTGATGGTTTTGGAGAACTGATTTATGAATACCCTTATGCTGCTGGCGACTATTGAAATTTGCAACTTTATGGGTTGCAGCTTTTTGGAAACTGCGATCTCATTCGTTCAAGAATGGGTGTCTAAGGTTTTAGCCTAGGTTTCAGCCCTATTCAAACCATAAATGCCCCATGGTCATTCTCGGCCATGGGGCATTTTCTATGCCTATTATTGTGGCGTCCATAGTTCATGGGAGACTACACGGTAAGGCATCCCCAAAGAAATATCCGTTTTAACCACCGGGCATGTGTTTCATATAAACCAATGCAACCCTGTCGCCCGTTAAGTCGAGTTTGGAAATGACGCGATACATCCGAATTTCGCAGATCAAATCATACCGAGGATCAGCAGCGCCCCAAATATAACTCTTCTGGAGAGGTTACCAAGTTACCAATGGCCCCATAGTGTTGCTCCGTTGCGAGCATGAGTTGCATTGGGTTGCCGTGGACCATGACGCTTCTGTCCTAGGGTAATTTACGGTATAGATTGATACAAAGTTTCAATTTTTATCAAGAATCTAACGCTGATTTTTAGGATTGCTTGAAATCTTTACTCCAAGTTCGATACACCTAAATTAGGGTCCCAATGGGTCCGTAACGGCCTGAGCCGCCACTGACCGG
>CALHGI010000392.1 GCA_938029995.1 uncultured cyanobacterium
ATGGCCTGTGGCGATGACGATAATGGGTTCCGAGAAGTGTGTGGTGACAAAGTCTTTTAGGAATTGTTGGTAGAGGTCGGGTTGATACCCTAAGGGGGGCCGGTCAGAGTCACCGAAGCCGGGCCAGTCGATGACGGTAACCCGGTGGTCCGGCGCCAGGTGGTTGGCCAGGGTAGTTAGCTCGGTGCGGCTGGATACGGTGCTAAGGGCGGGTAAGAGTAATGCCGGCTGGCCATTGCCCAGGGTTTCGTAGGTGATGGTGATGGTTTGGCCTTGCCACTGCCAAGGGTAGGTGGCGATGGCACCGTTGAGGGTAGTTGCGATCGCTGCCATGGGAAACCTCCACAAAAAAACAGGGTGGGATTTGAACCGATTGAAAACCCACGGGTGGGGCTTGTAACCATGGACCTAACCATCAAAGGTACTCAGATTTGATCCAGATACTTTGTGGTTTTGTCCCTTAAAACCAAAGTTTACAGTACAGCTTTGCCCCATTTGTCATAAACGAGGTTGTAGTTTTGTCTATCATGTCTATCCGGGTCTGTAAATCTAGTCAACAATAGTGGATAAGTGAATAGGGTTCCATTAACTGGCTGGACCTTGAGCGTCCTAACTAGCGATGGCACCGGACTCTTTGCATCTACTGAGTGATCAATGGCTGATTTATTCATCTCTTACTCTCGAAAAGATACCGAGTTTGTCCGCATTCTTGATGCTGCGTTAATTCGTAGCAAGTATGACACCTGGGTGGATTGGCAAAATATTCCACCAACGGCAGATTGGTGGGAGGAAATAGAGTCTGGCATTGAATCGGCCCACACCTTTATCTTTATTTTGAGCCCCGACTCAGTGGCGTCTAAGGTGTGCCGTAAAGAAATTGATCATGCTGTAAAAAACAACAAACGGCTGATTCCCATTGTGCGACGGAAGGTGGATGTCGGCAGCGTCCATCCTGCATTGGGAAAGATAAACTGGCTCCATTTTGGCAAACAGGATGACTTTAGGACTAAATTTGCGGACCTGATAAAAAGCATCGACATTGATTTGAAGTATTGGAAAGCCCATGCTGTACTACTCACCCAGGCCGTGGGATGGGACAAAAGTAATCGGGATAACGGCTTACTATTGCGGGGGCGTGTCTTGTCAGAGGCGGCGCAATGGTTAATTCAATCGAATATCGTCAAGGAACCAAGACCTACCCAGGTTCAAATAGAGTATGTCTCTGCTTCGGTGGCAGCCCGCCGGGCCACGAATAACCGCCAACGAGTCACCATTGCTGTACTGGGAACCCTATTGCTACTAGCCTTGGGGGCCGGAGGTTTCGCTTTTATTCAATATAAGGAGACTGATCGGGCACTCAATATAATTGATAATTTGAAGGCAATTGCAAAATACCAACAGGTTCTCACCCGTGCTAAACAGTTTAAACAACAGGAATTAGATAAAGGTATTCTGCTGGCAACAGCAGCCATGAAAGGCTTAAAAGCTAAACAAGCCTCGACCGGAGAGGCCAGCCATGTGTTGTATGACAGTTTAGCGCTGTTGCCCCCTCAACGGTCTGTTGTGGAACATGGTGGGGCGGTTCAATCAGTCATTTTTAGTTCCAGCGGCCGCTATTTAGCCACCCATAGTGACACTGATGCCTTTATCCTGTGGGATCTTCAGCAAAATAAAGAGATCCATCGCTTAGGGCATAAGGGAGAGGTGGGGGAGGCCAATTTTAGCCCTGAGGATCGATATTTTATGGCTCAAAGTAGCAAGGGTGCCCCCATACTATGGGACCTGCAAGCCAATAAAGAGGCTACACAGTTTAAGTCTCAAGGAACGTTGGCAAAGGTCAGTTTTAGTGCTGATGGTCGGTATCTGGTTACGCTGAGTGAGAATAACCGGTTGATACTGTGGGATCTGAGGAATGATCAAAAGATTCACAAATTTTCCCCAGACAACAATGTCGAGAACGTGATCTTTAGCCCTAATAATGAGTATCTGGCTATTCTAAATAGTCGCAATCAGGCCATGGTGTGGAGCCTAAAGACTAAAAAGGTAAACCGCACTGTTTCATATTATGGCATGGCCCATGATGTGCGCTTTAGTCCCGATGCTCGCTTTTTTGCCTATCGCTTGAGTGATAGAAAAATTAAGGTTCAGGCGCTATTGGAAAACCGTCATTCTGAAATTAGCCATGTGGGAAATGTGGCAGATATTCGGTTTAGCCCCAATAGCCCCTATGTTGCTAACCGCAAGACCGACGACATGTTTAGGGTGTGGGATCTACAGAATAATCAGGAAAATATTAGCTATCAAGGGTCGGTGGAGGGGGCTAGCTTTAGCTCCGATGGTCTGTACCTGGCTACAATTGGTCAAGACAACACAGCGATTATTTGGGATCTGAAAAATAGAACAAAAATAGGCGAGATTGTTCATGATAATAAGATTGTGGACCTTCGGTTTGGCCATAAAAATCGTTACCTTGCCACCCGCAGTGATGATGCGACAAGTATGAGGGTGTGGGATCTCGACAAGAATGAAGAAGCTGCCCGCATCGCCCATGGGGGAAATGTTGAGGACTTTAGCTTTAGTGGGGATGGGCGTTATTTGGCCACCGGCAGTAGTGATAATACGGCGAAAGTTTGGGACTTGGCGAATAATCGGGAGGTGGCCCGCATTGCCCATAAGGATGCCATTATCAACGTGCGCTTTAGCCCGGATGGTGGTTATCTTGCCACCGGGAGTCGCGACCAGACGGCTAGGGTGTGGGACTTGCGATCGCAACTGCATCGGGCTCGCATTGTTCATGATGATGTGTTGAGCGATGTCAGCTTTAGTCCAGATGGCCGTTATCTTGCCACCGGGAGTAATGACGACACGGCTAGGGTGTGGGCGCTGAATCAGGACCGTGACCAGGTCACCGCCATTCCCCATGGCGGTGACGTTGAGGATGTGGACTTCAGTGGTAGCAATCTTTATTTGGCTAC
>CALHGI010000393.1 GCA_938029995.1 uncultured cyanobacterium
CACCTGATCATTAACCACCATCAAGCCAATGCCATCAATGGGTGCCGTAGGTCCATCTTTCTGGAGGTCATAAACTTCTGGCAAATAATATTGACACACCTCTGATTGGGTCAGGGGAGACACCACAAAGCTAACTTGGGCCGCATTGGCAGCTTCTTGAATGGTCATACCCAACCGCACGGGACCTAGCCCACCCACAGACACCACTTCTTTATGAATCGGGTGCAAGACATCTAAACGCTGCTGAACTCGATTAATTAGGGCATCAACATCGGTAGCCCTAGCCATAATATGGGTCACCAGCGCAGACACTGGCTGCAAGGTAGGTAACTGCGACGTCACAGCACAACCGATCAAACCGCTGAAAGGTAAACCCACTAGTAATAATCGCTGGGGGAAGCGGACTAGCGCAGCGCAGAATTGGGGCTTTTTAAATAGCGAAATCATTGGTCACAGGAGTGATGGCCCGATCAAAAACCACCTAAGGAAACAAACACTTACCTAAGAGCCTAATAGAAAGAATAATTTAGAAATGTAAGTAATAACGCTTAATTGAATTATTTTCTGCTTTATCTTGATAAGAGAAATATATTATTGTCATTATCCTTCCAACAGGTATTAGGAGTCTACTGTGTCGCAAATTCCATCTGACCAAGGTCGTGATAACCGCCGTCGCCACGTAGTGGACTATGACGAGCTCATCGCTTTGTTCGTAGCCTTTATGACGCTGGGTAGTGTCTTGTTTTGGGGCTTAACCCGCTCAGGAGTCAACCTATTTGGTAATGCAGGGTTGCTGAATGCGGACGGTGCACCTCCGCTCATTGGTGCGGTAGACGACGATAGCCGCTCCGATCGGACTAGTCCCCTAGCGACGGATGACGATGATCAAGATGGCATTGGCCTCGGTGGAGCCGCAGCCATCGGTGCAGCCGGTGGCGGTAGCATCCTAGGGGAACGCCCTGCAGAGGCCACAGCCAAGACTCCCAAGAAACCCATCACCAGTAGCCAGCCACCAGCAGCGGCAGCGCCTACCACGGTTCCTGTGGCTCCAGAGCAACCCCCCAAACAAGTCGCTCAGCCTGCGGTAGAGCCCGAGAAGCCGGTAGCACCTGCCCCATTAGAAGTCACCCAGGAAGCACTCAATTTCTCCGATGTGCCCGAGGGCTATTGGGCTAAGCCCTACATCGACGCCCTCAGTGAGCGGGATGTCTTTGACGGCAACATCGTTGACGGTGTCGCCCAGGCTGACACGTTTAAGCCGGATGAGCCCATCAGTAGAGCCCAGCTAGCCCGAGCCATTGCCAAGGCCTTTCCCCTAGCCGAAGAGGAAGCTGCCATCTCTTTTTCTGATGTGGCCACTGACTTTTGGGCCTTAAGCTTTATCAACGAGGCAGTCCAAGGGGGCTATATGAATGGCTTTCCCGATGGTAGCTTTAAGCCTGACCTGCCTGTGCCCCGTGTGCAGGCCCTGACTGCCATGGTGACCGGCAGCAAGGCCACCGTGCAGGGTGATGCGAACGCAGCTGTTCAACGCTATGGCGATGCCGGTGATATCCAAGGGTGGGCCGTTCCGAAGGTAGCGGCAGCCACCCAAAACGGTCTAGTGGTCAATCACCCTGATCTAGATACGCTTAACCCCAATGAGCCCGCCACCCGGGCCGAAGTGGCGGCCATGATCTATCAAACCCTCGTATCTCAAAATAGAATTGAGGAAATTGGTGGGGAGTATGTCGTCCAGCCCTAGGCTGTCAAAGCACAGTTTGTAGGTATGCATTAGGGGGCAGGGAATGGAGAAATGACACCGTCCATCCATCCCTTAAACCATAGGTAGTTGAGATCGGCCTCTCTTTATCCTTTCACCTTGCCCCCCTTAATGCATACCCCAATCCTTGTTCTGCACTCAGTACATTGTGGATAGCTCAACTGAGAATTTAGCTGACGGTTTAATTCTTGGCACAGATAAAAAAATACGTTGCTGGTGGCCCGGTGAAGATGCTCAGTATTTGAACTACCACGACCATGAGTGGGGGTATCCAGTAGGGGATGATACGAGGCTATTTGAGAAGATATGCCTGGAGGGATTTCAGGCGGGTTTAAGCTGGCTCACAATTTTGCGAAAGCGCAATAATTTTCGTGCGGCCTTCGCTCAGTTCGAATTTGAGACAGTGGCCCGTTACACGCAGGCGGACGTTGAACGGCTGTTGCAGGATGCAGGGATTGTGCGCCACCGCCGCAAAATTGAATCCGTCATTAACAACGCTCAAAAAGCTTGTGAGTTAGTCGAGGAGTGGGGCTCTCTCGCCTCATATTTTTGGCAGTATGAACCCACCGATCGGCCTAGCCCATGCGACTACGCCCACCTATCGAAGTTGAGTAAAACACCAACATCCATCGCCCTCAGCAAAGATTTAAAGCAGCGGGGCTGGTCATTTGTTGGTCCCACCACGGCCTATGCCTTTATGCAAGCCATGGGTCTGGTGAATGATCACCTAGAAGGCTGTTGTATCCGATCAGCCGCACAAGAACAGCGAACATTGTTTGAGCGGCCGTAAAGTTGGATAGGTTTAAGGTGTAAATTTTGCAATTATGCTCAGATACGACACAGTTGCTGACAACATTAAGGCAAACTAAACTCGTTTGAGCAAACGTCTTTGAACGTGTGGAGGTCTCCCTTGGCAGATGCGATCGCAATTCACTTAGTCAATGCAGAGAAACTCCAGACCGATCATCCTGACAGCGTCGCCTGGTGCCAAGCATCAGGATTCTCAGGCCAAGTCGGCCACCAATGCCTCATACCCGATGCCACCGGTAAAATTGCCAAGGTACTAGTAGGTAGTCCCGATCGCTTAGACGCCTGGACCCTAGCAGCCTTACCCAAAACATTACCCGCTGGCACCTACACCCTGGCCGATACGTTTTCTGATGGCGAAGCCACTCAGCTATGCCTAGGATGGCAGCTAGGCAGCTATAGTTTCGATCGGTACAAACTAACCAAAGTCGGTTTACTGGCCAACCTAGAGGCTCCTGACAACGCAGACTTGACCTATGTCAAAGCCGCCACCGAAGCCACCTACCTAGTCAGGGACTTGGTCACCACCCCCGCCAACAACATGGGCCCCGACCAAATAGAAGAAACCGCCAGAAGTCTGGCCGATCGCTACGACGCCAAGGTCAAAGTCATTGCCGGAGGCGACCTGGTCGTCGAAAACTACCCAATGATTTACGCCGTTGGCAAGGCTAGCACCCGCTCGCCTCGGCTCATTGATATGCGCTGGGGCACCGCCGATGCCCCAAAAATCACCTTAGTAGGCAAGGGCGTTTGCTTTGATAGTGGCGGTCTAGATATCAAATCGGCCACTGGCATGCGGCTCATGAAAAAGGATATGGGCGGTGCGGCCCAAGTCCTAGGGTTAGCCCAGATGATCATGGAAATTGGCTTACCCGTCGACCTGCGGGTACTGGTGGCAGCCGTTGAAAATAGCATTTCAGGTAATGCCCTTAGACCTCTAGATATTTTGACCTCCCGCAAGGGAACCACCATCGAAGTGGGCAATACCGATGCTGAAGGCCGACTAGTATTGGCCGATGCCCTATGGGAAGCCAGTAGCGAAGATCCCGATCTGCTCATCGACTGCGCCACCCTCACAGGGGCAGCTCGCGTTGCCCTAGGCACGGAACTTCCCGCCTTTTTCTGCAACGATGACCAGGTCACAGCCACCCTCCTCAAAACGGGCCAAACCACCGATGACCCGCTGTGGAATCTACCCCTCCATACTGCCTATCGATCCATGCTCGATAGCCCCGTAGCGGACATGAACAATATCGCTAGCGCTTCCTATGGCGGGTCTATTACCGCCGCCCTATTTTTACAAGAATTTATTCAGCCCGGCATTCCATGGATCCATGTCGATTTCATGGCCTACAACCTCCGTAGCCTACCAGGACGCCCCGAAGGCGGTGAGGCCATGGGAATGCGAGCACTATTTGAGCTAATCAAACAGCGCATAGC